>CAJQOV010000064.1 GCA_905480065.1 uncultured Gammaproteobacteria bacterium
CTACTCGACCGGGGCAGATGGCGGGTTCGTGGAGCTTTCCATCAGCACCGAGATCGAGTTGTCAGACGGTCGGCTGTTGCTGCGCCCCTACCTGATGGAAGGTTTCGATTTCGGCTATATATCCCGAGCGCACGATGGACCCAATAACTTCCAGCTCGGTATCGATTTCACCTGCAAACTGACAGCTGCGCTCAGCATGGTCGGTTCGCTTGCCCACAGCTGGGCACATGAAGATGTCAGGAACGATGGCCGCGGTGACGTGTCCTGGCTGATCATCGGCGTGACGGGAAAAATCTAGGGATGTCTGATTATGCCGGTCCTTGCTGGGCAAGCGGGATATAAGCGCGTAGCGCGTTGTACACCCGTGCGCGGCCCGCAGGGTGACTGAAGTGAAACGCCGGCATTCGCAATGCTGCGCTATGGCGCCGTCCCGAAACGATAGGCGGCATGGCAGGACACACAGTTCTGCAGCAGGATATTCAACTGGGAAAGGGCGTGGTCGCGGTCGCCCAGTTGCTCGGCATCGAGTGCCAGTTCATCGAATTTTGTGTGCGTGTCAAAGCCCAGCTGCTTGAAGGACAGCGGCAGCTTGCCCATCAGCGAGCCGGGTACTGCCTGCTGGGCAGCTCGTCCGGATTGCCGGGCATACTGTGCGGCTCGCTGCAGATCGTCCTCCGAGATGGCAGCGGTTACCTGCTGTACGTTGTCCATGAACATGCGCATTTCGCCTAGCACGAGATCACGCTCGGCCGGTTCCAGCAGAATCACGGTACGCGACTCCGTGCCGGGTGCCACGCTGCCCTGGATCACGAACCGGTAGATTACGCCGGCTGACAGCATGGCCAGCAGTCCAACGATTACCCAGCAACTCTTGCACTGCATGGTGTTCTCCTTGTCATTCAATCCATCAAACCCGGCGACAGGGGCGTAACTGCGAAGGTCGCCGGTGTGCCATATGCCACTTACGGAGAGTCCGGCGTGCTGTCGTTTGCTGCACTGCCGGCTTCCGGCAACCCGGACCAGCCGCCACCGAGCGCCAGGTACAGATCGACGATCGCCAGCAAACGGTCACGGCGTGCCTCGATCAAGGCAGCTGCCGATGTGTCCCGGCCACGCTCACTGTCGAGTACCTCGAGATAGCCGGAATAGCCGGCTTCGAAACGCAATTGCGCCAGCCCGGAGGCGTGCTCCAGGCTGCCAAAGCGGTCGTGCAGCGCTGCCTCCAGTGCGCCGATCTCGCGGATGGCTACCAGTGCATCGTGGGTCTCACGAAACGCGTTCACTACGGCAGCCTGGTAGGCCAGCGTATTCTGGTCCAGCTGCGCAGCCGAAATATCCTCTGCCGCACTCAGGGAGGCAAGCCCGGACAGTGGCTGCACTGCGCCGAGCGCAAGTTCCCCCAGGCGCGCCGGTGCCGAGATGAGATCTGCCAGTTCACCGGATTCATAACCCAGCAAGCCGGTCAGCGAGATGCGCGGAAAGAACGCCGCGCGCGCCGCGCGCAACTGCCATTCACTGGACAGCAGGCGTGCCTCGGCGGCGATCACGTCGGGACGGCGCGTGAGCAGGCCGGCATCGAGGCCGGCGGGTATGGTGGGCGATTCGGCCAGGTCATCCAGTGTCCTGCCACGGGTAATCGCCGGCTCGAATACTTCCCCGGGTGTGCGGCCGAGCAGCACGCTGATGGCCGATTCTGCCTGCGCGCGGGCCTGGCGCAGGGGCGGCAAGGCGGCCTTCGCGCTGTCGCGCTCGGCGCGCGCCTGGGCAACTTCCAGCATGCCGGTGTCACCTTCACGGTTGCGTTGCTCGATCAGTTGTACGCTCTCCTCGCGGCCGGCCAGGATGCGCTCCGCCAGTGCGAGTTCGGCGTCGATGCTGCGCAGCTGGAACCAGCTGCGCGTGAGGCTGGCCGCAAGACTGGCCTGTGCGCCGGCCGTGTCGGCCCGGCTGGCCTGATAGGCGGCATCGGCGCTGCGGGTGGCTGCTGCCACGCGGCCCCACACATCCAGTTCCCAGGACAGGCCGAGGCTTATTTGGTAGCCGGTGGTCGAGGCGGCAAACCCGGGCGGCAGGGGATTGGGGCCGATCTCGGATGCGCGGTTGCGTGATGTCGAGGCGGCCAGGTCAAGATCCGGATAACGCGCTGCCCGGGCCAGCCGGTAGCGCGCGCGTGCCTCATCGAGCCGTGCCTTCGCCTGGCGCAAATCGAGATTATGGGCCAGCGCCTCGTCGATCAGTGCATCGAGTTGCGGGTCATTGAATGAGTTCCACCAGTGGTCAATGCCCTGCGGTACCGTGGCGTTCATGGCCGGCAGACTGCCTGGATCGGTGTGCGGTGGCGCAGGGGGATTCAGAGTGGCGCAGGCACTCAGCAGCACGCACATCAGCAAGGCAGGCAGCAGCCGGTTCATCGCGGGCCACCGGCATGATGCGAGGGAGTATGCGGCGATGCCTGCGGCGGATGGTGCGGCATCTGCTCGAACTCGTCCGGGTCGACGTGCAGGCGCCGATCGGTGACCAGCCGGTAGAACAGCGGAATGAAAAAGATTGCCAGGAAGGTTGCCGCCAGCATGCCGCCGGCCACGCCGGTGCCGACCGCATGCCGTGCACCGGCCCCGGCCCCGGTCGAGAGCGCCAGTGGCAGTACGCCGAGGATGAAGGCGAGCGAGGTCATCAGGATCGGGCGGAAGCGCAGGCGAGCCGCTTCCATGGCTGCGGCGCTGGCAGAATAGCCTTCCCCTTTCTTGAGCAAGGCATATTCGACGATCAGGATCGCGTTCTTTGCCGCCAGGCCGAGCAGGGTGACCAGGCCGATCTGGAAATAGACGTCGTTGCTCAGGCCACGTAACCAGACGGCGGCGAGCGCACCGAAGGTGCCGAACGGCAGCGCCAATTGCACCGCGATGGGCAGTGACCATTTCTCGTACAGCGCGGCGAGAATCAGGAATACCATCAGCACCGCGAGCCCCAGTGCCAGTGTGGACGTGCCGCTGGAACGCTTCTCCTGGAACGAGGCCGAGGTCCACTCGTAGCTGAAGTCTTTGGGCAGGGTACGATTGGCGATTTCCTCGACGATGGTAATGGCCTGGCCGGAACTGATGCCGGGTGCCGAGCTGCCGAAAATCTTCACTGCCTGCACATTGTTGTATCGATCCAGCGTCTCCGGTCCCGAGGTGTAGTCAACCCTGGCCAGCGTCGAGAGCGGTATCCGGGCACCGTTGTTGGCCTGTACATAGAGTGCGCCGACGTCTTCCGGGCTGGCGCGGTAGGCCGGTTCTGCCGACATCTGCACCTGCCAGGTGCGGCCGTACTTGTTGAAGTCATTCACGTAATAGGTGCCGAGCGTGGCCGCGACCGTGGTAAACAGGCTATCGATGTCGACGCCGAGCAGTTTCGCCTTCTCCCGGTCAACATCCAGAAACAGTTGCGGTACGCGCGAACGCCACAACGACAGTGGTTGCACGATGCGCTGGTCCTTGCGCAGTTCACCGAGCAGCTGCTCACTGACCTCGGCAAGTCGCTTTGCGCCGCCTTCGCCGCGGTTTTGCAGGTACAACTCGAAGCCGCCCGCATTGCCGAGGCCGAAGATGGGTGGCGGTGCGAACGCCAGCACCAGCCCCTCGCGGATGCCGGCGGTCTTTGTCATTAACTCGTTGACCATGTCATTGATCGAGCGTTTGCGTTCGTCCCAGTGCCGGGCTGCGACAAAGATGGTTGCCGCGCTGTTGCGGAAGCCGCCGCCCAGAAAATCCATGCCGGCAAACGCCACCACGTGCTCGGCATCCGGATCGGCGCGCATGATTCCGATCACGCGCTGCACCACGGCCTCGGTGCGTGACAGGCTGGAGCCGTCCGGCAGGTAAACGGCGCCGATGTAATAGCCCTGGTCCTCGTCCGGCACCAGCGAACCCGGTGTGACCTGCCACAGGAAGATCGCTGCGGCCACCATCACCAGGTACATGGCGATGGCCAGCCCGGCACGCCGCAACAGGAAGTTGACCCCGGACAGGTAGCCGTGGGTGACCCTGGCAAAGCCGTGATTGAAGGCGGCAAAGAATCGGCCCGGCTGCCGGCCCTGGCCCTGCAGGATGATCATCGACAGTGCCGGGGTCAGTGTCAGTGCCACGAAGCCGGACAGCACCACGGCAATGGAGATGGTTACCGCGAACTGGCGGTAGAGTTCGCCGGTCAGGCCGCCCAGGAAGGCGATCGGGATGAATACCGCGCACAGCACCAGCACGATCGCGATTACCGGTCCGGTGACCTCGCGCATCGCCTTCAGCGCGGCCTCGCGCGCGCTGCGCTGTTCCTCGTGCATGATGCGCTCGATGTTTTCCAGTACCACGATGGCATCATCGACCACGATACCGATCGACAGCACCATGCCGAACAGGGTGAGTGTATTGATGGTGTAGCCGAGCATTTGCAGCCCGATGAAGGTGCCGAGCAGGGATACCGGCACCGCGATCACCGGGATCAGCGTGGCGCGCCAGTTCTGCAGGAACACAAACACCACGAGTACCACCAGCAGGATGGCCTCGCCGAGTGTCTTGACGACTTCGCGGATCGACACCTCGACAAACCGCGTGGTGTCGTAGGGGATCGCATAGGTCAGTCCCTGGGGGAACTGCTGTGCCAGTCCGGCGACCGTGGCCTTGACCTCGTCGCCGACTGCCAGTGCGTTTGCGCCCGGCTGCAGGAAGATGCCGACCAGGGTGGCCGGCTTGCCGTTGTAGAGGCCGGTGAAGTCGTAGTCCCGCGAACCCAGCTCGATGCGCGCGACATCCTTGAGCCTGAGCAGCGCGGTACCTTCACCGGCACGCAGGATGATGTCGCCGAATTCTTCCGGTGTCGACAGGCGCCCGCGGGCATTGATGGTATAGACCAGTTCGTGGCCGGCCCCGATCGGTGGCTGGCCGATCTTGCCGGCGGCGAACTGGGCGTTCTGTTCCTGGATGGCGTGAGCGATCTCATCCGCCGTCACGCCCAGCTCGGCCATGCGGTCCGGCTTCAGCCAGATGCGCATGGCGTAATCCTTGGCGCCGAAGATCTGCACATTGGTAGTGCCGGGGATGCGCTTGAGCCGGTCCAGCACGTTCAGCGTGACGTAATTGCTGGTGTAGAGATCGTCGAAATGACCGTCCGGCGAGAGAAAGGCAAACACCTGCAGGAAAGCCGACGAACCTTTTTCGACGGTTACGCCCTGGCGCCGGACATCTTCCGGCAGGCGCGGCTCGGCCTGTTTCACCCGGTTGTTGACGGTGAGTGCGGCCTGGTCGACGTCGGAGCCGATCTCGAAGGTGACCTGTATTTCCAGCACGCCGTTGGAGGCCGAGGTAGAGCTCATGTACATCAGGTCCTCGACGCCGTTGATGGCATTTTCCAGCGGGGCGGCAACGGTCTGCTCGATCGTCTCTGCCGAGGCGCCGGGATAGATGGCACGCACCGTGACGACCGGCGGGGCAATCTCCGGATATTGTGCGATCGGCAGGGCGCGCATCGACAGCAGGCCGCCCAGCACCAGGAAGATCGACAGCACCGCGGCAAAGATCGGGCGATCGATGAAAAAGCGTGACAGCATGCTCAGTGATCCCCGGCAGCGGCTGCCGGTGTGGTATCAGCGCCGGAATCCACGCCCGGCGGCTGTGGCTGGATCGGCATGCCGGGGAAGAAAATGCGCGCGGTGCCATCGATCACCACCTGGTCGCCGGCCGCCAGCCCCGAGTGGATCACCCAGAGTCGCTCGGTTGCGCCGTTGGCCGACTTCTCCACCCACCGCCCGACCCCGAGGTGTTTTGGCAAGGCGACCGTCATGCCGTTTTCGCCCGCGCTGGCCACGTACACGAACTTGCCGGTGGCGTCTTCCTGTACGGCCCGCTGAGGTACCGCCAGCGCATTCGGCAATACACCGCCTTCAACATGTACCCGCACGAACTGCCCAGGGTTGAGTTTCGCGTCCGGGTTGGGCAGCGTGGCGCGGGCATCGAAGGCGCCAGTCAGCGGGTCGGTACGGTAATCATTGAAATCGAAGCGTCCGGTCAACGGGTACATCGTGCCGTCTGCGAGTTCTACCAGCACGCGGCTCTGTTCCGGCGCTGGCATCACCAGCTGGCCCGTGGCGATTTGCCGATCGAGTTCCAGCCGCTCGTCACCGGAGATGGAAAACCGCACGTACAGGGGGTCGATCTGTGCAAGGGTGGCGAGTGCCCCGGAGGTCGGTGACACCAGTGCCCCTTCGACCCGCAGGGCGCGACCGATACGTCCGGCGATCGGCGCAACGACATCGGTGTAGTTGAGTTCCAGTTGCGTCTCGGCCAGTTCCGCCTCGGCGACCGCGACAGCGGCCTGGGCCAGGTCGTGTTCCGAGACGGCGTCGTCCAGTTCACGCTGGCTGATGGCCTTTGCCTCGGCCAGTGGCGCCAGCCGCCTGGCTTCGCGTTCCGTCTGGGTCAGTCGCGCATTTGCCTCGGCCAGTGCCGCTTTCGCCGCGCGCTGGCGTGCCGCGAATGGTGCGGGGTCGATCTGGAACAGCCGCTGGCCGGCCTTGACCCGGCCGCCTTCCTCGAACAGCCGTTGCTGGATCAGCCCGCTAATGCGCGGCCGGATCTCGATCTCGCGCGACGCCTCCAGTCGGCCCACGTATTCAAACTGTACCGGCAATTCCTGTGGCTGTAACTCGATCACCGTGACCTGTGTGGCCGGTGGCGTAGCGCCGGCTTTATCCGAATCGGATTTGCCGCAGCCGGACAGTGGTACGACGAGCAATGTAACGATCAAGCCGGTTACTGCTGCGCGGTAATGTTTTATTGCCATGGGATAAATTTCCATTGTGCTGGATTGACGGAGGCGTGGTGAGTCGCGGTCTGGTTGCAATCTGGCAGACAGTCGTGGTGCCGGACCTCAAGACCAGCTGAATGCTCCGGATTATGGCCTAGCGCCGGTGCATTTACGAGTGAGCGGGCCTGGTCAGGCTGAGCGGCCCAGCCACAACCTGGAAGACCTGGTGGAGCCGGGATGAATGACGGGAATCACACCACGGGCCGGAACAGTCCTGGTCGAGGTGCACGGGGACCCTGAACAAATCATTCCTGCTTGCGCCGGGGTAGCAGGCTTACCCTGGTGTTTCCCGGCAGCGCTAGCAGCCACACCTTGTTATGGTAACGGTCGCCCGGGTGAAGCGGGTCGATCCAGTTCCTGGGCCAGGGACGCAAACACCTAAGCCGGCCGCTGGTTGCCGGCGGGTTTTGTTGTCAGTATGGTCGACGCGGTATCCCGGGACCGGGAAAGAACCCGGGCACTCGCTGGATTGACAGCCCTGACCAGCGCTGTCTTAAACGACTACCACCGAATTATCCGCATTCCCGTAGGGCGAGGGTACGTACTTGTCGGCTTTCCAGTCGTTTTCCCAGGTGGATTCGTCTATCAGGTAGCGAAACTGGTACTCGCGATCCGGTTCCAGGTTCAGCGTGACGCTGAACGTGCCGTCCTTGCGTTTTTTCAGCGGTATGGTGTAAAGGTCCCAGCCATTGAAGTCACCGACGATATTGACCTTGACGGCATCCCTGGCTGCCTCGGGCGGCAGCTGGAAGGTAACCTTGCAAACGGGTGATTTTTTCAGGTACTGCTTCTTCAGACTCATTGACTCCTCCTGTAACAGAACGCGTTAAAGATCAGGAATTATTGTTCTATTGGCTTGCCGGTACAGCTGCCTCCCACAGGCGCAGACCGCCCAGGATGGCGTTGTTGTTATCTCCATGCTCTACGATGCCGGGCAATTCGGCCGCGCTAAAGCGTGCCGCATTGCCACCGCCAAGCACGATATAGTCCGGGCACAGGGCGTAGGCATACAGGTTAATTGCTTCAAATACATATTCTTTCCAGCGCTCCACGCCGAGTCGTTCGAGACTGGCCTTGCCCAGGCAGGCCTCGAAGGTCCCGCCATCACGGAACGGCAGGTGGGAAATCTCCATGGGTACGACATGGCCGTCATGGATCAAGGCGGTACCCAGGCCGGTGCCCAGGCCGAGAAACAGCATCACGCCGCCATGGTAACTGCCGAGCGCCTGCATGGCAGCATCGTTGATCATACGCACCGGGCAGCCGAATGCTGCGCCGAAATCGAAGTCAACCCAGCCGCCACCGAGATTGACCGGTTCGCGTACCGGGTGGTTGTCGCGGACCGGACCTGGATAGCCGATGGATACATGATCATACTTCCAGTTGCCGGTAGCCTCGGCAGTCACCCGCATCAGTTGTTCGGGTGTCATCAAGGTCGGCGTGGTGACGCTGTGTACCGGCGTGCCGCGCATCCCCAGCTTGACGCGGAAGCCGCCGATGTCGACTACCAGAATTTCCATGTGCTGCCCCCGGTATCCGGTCCCTGTGGTTGTGATGAAACACCGGCGGGTAGATCCTCTACAGCCGCTGTTGTGTGGTGCTGACACATGCGGAGAATGTACCACGTCAGCGTGAATCTTCCAGCGTATTCCCTGTGCGGGAATTGACGTGCATCAACAGCCGGATTCGCAAGCTGTAATAAAGTGCTTTTAAGGTGTAGTTGGGAGGGGCTGTGCCGGCTGGATTGACGACCACACTCTCGAGACTTGATGTCGCATCTCCAGAGGTTTCGCATGACAACGGTTACACCTGAAGAACAGGTCAGCAACTACAGATATCACGTTGAGCCGCAGCTGGTCAATGATCTGACGCGTCGTACACTGGTGCTGGTTCTGGCAGGTGGCGAAGGATCACGATTGCATGACCTGACCCGCTGGCGGGCCAAGCCGGCAGTTCCGTTTGGCGGCAAGTACCGCATTATTGACTTCGCCCTGTCCAACTGCATCAATTCAGGCATGCGCCGCATCGGCGTGCTGACACAGTACCGCGCCCATTCCCTGATCCGTCACATCCAGCGTGCCTGGAGTTTCCTGCGCAACGAGATCGGCGAGTTTGTCGAGATCCTGCCTGCCCAGCAGCGCACGCTGGACAAGCGCTGGTACAAGGGCACGGCGGATGCCTTGTTTCAGAACATCGATATCATCGACCGTCATTCCCCGGACTATGTCATGGTGCTGGGTGGGGACCATATCTACACCATGGACTATTCGCGCATGTTGTTTCATCACGTCGAACACAAAGCGGACTGTACCGTAGGTTGCATCGAGGTGCCGATCGGCGAGGCCAGCAGCTACGGGGTCATGAGCATTGACGACACCACCCGGGTTACCCGGTTCGCCGAAAAACCCCTGCATCCGGATGGTATCCCGGGCAAGCCGGATACCGCGCTTGCCTCCATGGGTATCTACATCTTTTCCGCCAGCAAGTTGTACCGGTTGCTGCATAGCGATGCGATCAACCTGAACTCATCGCACGATTTCGGCAAGGATGTCGTGCCGAACTCCGTGGAAAAATGTCGCGTGTTTGCCTATCCCTTCACCAAACCGGATGGTACGCCGGCCTACTGGCGCGATGTCGGTACGGTAGATTCCTACTGGCAGGCGAATATCGAGTTGTGCGCAGTGGAGCCGAAGCTGAATCTCTACGACCGGCACTGGCCGATCTGGACCTACCAGAACCAGCTGCCGCCGGCCAAGTTCGTGTTTGACGATGAGGACCGCCGTGGCTGCGCGACTGACTCCCTGATCTCGGCCGGTGTCATCGTGTCCGGTGCCAGTATCAAGCGTTGCATCGTGTTCTTTGCCTGCCGCATCGGAAGCCGCAGCGTGGTACGCGACAGCGTGATACTGCCCAAGGTCACCATTGGTGACGACTGCCGCATCTACAACACGATTATCGACAAGGGCTGTGTAATACCCGATGGAACGGTGATCGGTGAGGATATCAAGGAAGACGCCAGGCGCTTCCACGTCACACCGAAGGGGATACGCCTGGTCACGCGCGCGATGATGGGGCAGCACGTCTCCGAGTTGCTTGATCCGCTGCTGGGGTAGGGGATGGGTCCATGGCTGTCATCCCCGGAAGCCAAACAGCAGGTCTGCGGGGTGATGGCAATGCCGGTCGTCCCGCTCATCCCGGAGTAAAACAGCTTGCCGGGCTTGCTACCCGTGCAGCCGCTAGCGGTGCTGCTGGAGTGTGTTTGGCGTGTCGAATCATGTATCAGGCTGAAGAGCCGCCCGGGATGACGTACAGGAACACCGCAAAGAAGTGGGCTGCGCTCCCGGCCAGCACGAACAGGTGCCAGACAGAGTGGTGATATGCCAGTGTCTTCCAGAGATAGAAGATGACACCCAGCGAATAGAGCAGCCCGCCGATCAGCAGCAAGAACATGCCGCCGGGTGCAACGCCGGTAATCATTGGCTCGATGGCAATCAGAATCAGCCAGCCGAGACCGAGATACAAAGCAACCGAAATGAACTTGTTACGTTGCCTGACGAGCAGTTCCATGAGCATGCCTGCGATGGCAACAGACCAGACCAGGCCGAACAGGGTCCAGCCCCAGCTGCCGCGTAGCGTGACCAGTGTAAACGGGGTATAGGTGCCGGCAATAAGCAGGAATATTGCCGCGTGATCCAGTCTTTGCAGAACCATTTTTAGACCGGGTTTTGTCACGCTGTGATAGAGCGTGGAGGTGGTGTAGAGGGCAATCAGTGTCAGGCCGTAAATAGTGGAGCTGACGATATGCCAGGCATCACCATATCTGCTCGAGTACGAGATGAGCACCGCGAGACCGATCACACTCATCAGCAGGCCAACGCCGTGCGTTACGCCGTGCGCAATCTCTTCCTTGATGCTGTAGCCGTTGGTTGTGGTCCGGGCCTGCATGAATGTAATTGCTGCGACTTACCCGTAGCGTCGAACAGAAATATACGCGCCTTCGCATCCAGCGCCTGTGCAGCTGAGCCGGTAGCGGCGGCCAGCGCGATTTGCGCGGCCATTACAGCCACATCCCCGGTAGTTCGAAGCGGATCCTGATAGTGTGGGGGGTGACGTTCGCCGTGCCGTTGCCGGTGTCGCTCAAGGCTTACCTCGTTGCTGTGCGCCTGAACTGCTGCACGACCATCAGGGTTCATTTTCCATCACGATGTAGGCGGTCGGGCACTCGTGTGCGCACAGACCGCAACCCTTGCAATAGTCGTAATCAAACGCGTAGCCGGTGCCGTCACCCTCCGTAGCGCGCGTCTTCAGTACCGCTACATCCGGACACAGTGTCCAGCAATTGTCGCAGGTCATGCAGTTGCCGCAGGAGAGACAGCGTTGCCCCTCACCGACGACATCGCTCTTGTGCAGGCTGCCGGTAACTTCCGCCTCGGCGCTACGCTGGTCAACCGGTAGTACTGGTGCAGCCGGGCGCGGGTGATGTTCAAAATAGTTCAGGTTCAGCTGCTGCAGCGTCACCGGTTTGAGTTCGTAGGTTGCCGCATCGGTTTGCCTTTGCAGGTCACGCACAATCGACAGGGCAGCCACACGGCCATCACCGATCGCGGCGCTGACCGAGCCGCGGTCACCGCGCGCATCACCGCCCGTGTAAACGCCCGGGTGCCCGGCGATCCGTCCCTGTGCATCGGCGGACAGGAACGCAGTGTTGCCCAGCAGCGACTCCAGACCTTCGGGATCCACCGTTTGGCCGATGGCCGGTATTACCTGGTCTGCATATAACAGCGACTCGGTGCCTTCGAAGGAGACAAAATGTTTTGCGTGTGCGCTGTCGTGTGATTTTTTGCGATGCACCAGTTCCAGGCCGACCACCCGTTCGCCACGCAACACCAGGCGTTGAACGCCGCGGTGTTCATGGATGATGACGCCTTCTTCCAGCGCCTGTTCGATCTCGCGCGGTATGGCTGGCATCACATCTTCCTGTACGACGCCCTTGCGTGGCAGAGACTGGTGGGTAATCACGTGTACCTCGCGCACACCGGCATGGCGGATCACGCGCGCCAGGTCGATGGCTGTGTTGCCGCCACCGACAATGGCCACGCTCGACCACTCGGGTATCGAGCCAATGTCCACCCAGCGTTGCAGCAGGTCCAGTCCGATGTGCAGATCCTGTGGCGTCGCGCCGCCGATATCCCAGGGCCGGCTGCGCTGTGTGCCGGGGCCCAGAAATACTGCAGCATATTCCGCCTGCAATTCGGCCAGTGAAAAGTCGCGTCCCAGGCGTTGTCCAGGCCGGAACTCGATCGCGGTTCCCAGCAGTCGTTCCAGTTCGGCTTCCAGTATCGTGTGCGGCAGGCGGTAGGGCGGCAGGGCACTGCGTAACAGCCCGCCGGCGACGGGCCGTGATTCATACAGGTGTACCTGGTAACCCTGCTGTGAAAGATGCCATGCCGCCGAGCAGCCGGCCGGTCCACTGCCGATGACAGCAACCCGGGTCGAGGCGGTTGCTGCGAATGGCGGCGGGTAGGCCCAGCCCTCCCGGATCGCATAATCACCCAGCCAGCGTTCCACGTGGTGAATGGCGATCGGTTGATCGTACTCGCCACGGTTGCAGGCGGTTTCGCAGGGATGATGACATACCCGTCCGGTCACAGCGGGTAACGGGTTGGCACGTACGATGCTCTCCCACGCCTCGCGGAAGCGTTCTTCCTCGACCAGCGCCAGCCAGTCCTGCGCATCCTCGCCGGCGGGGCAGACGGCATGACACGGTGCCGCACGGTGCTGGTGGACTGGACGCTGTGTGCGCCAGCTGCCGGTGTGGTAGCGCAGCGAGGTACCCGGATGTGCGAATGCACCGCGCGTCAGTTTTATGCCCACCGGATCCCTCCGCGGCTAACGGTGTCGGCACCTTCGCTGTCGCGACTGTCCGGGCGGGTGCCTTGCAACTGGTAGCTTTCGATATTGTGGTCCGCGAGCGCCTGCAGGTGCTCCAGCTCTTCGCGGGCTCGCTCGTCATCGGCAAACAGGTGTCGGAAGCGTTGCTGTAGCGCCAGGTAGTCCGTCACCGGACGCAGCTGGCGGATCGGCATGACGCCGGCCAGTCCGCCACGCTCCAGCTCGATGATCGGGAACAGGCCGGTCTGTACCGCCAGCCGCGCAACCTCGATGCTGAGTGAGCCATCGTGACCCCAGCCCAGCGGGCAGGGCGTGTGTATGTGCAGGAAAGTGGGCCCGTCGATAGCCAGTGCACGCCGCACCTTCTTGCGGATGTCGGACGGGTAGGCCACCGAGGCTGTTGCGGCGTAGGGGATATGGTGTGCCGCGACAATCGAGACAATGTCTTTCTTCAGGTGCCGTTTACCCATGCGCATCTTGCCGGAGGGCGAGGTCGTGGTGGCGGCCGCGTGCGGCGTAGAGCCGGAACGCTGGATGCCGGTATTCATGTACGCCTCGTTATCGAAGCACACGTACAGGACATTGTGTCCGCGTTCCAGCATGCCGGACAGTGCCTGGAAACCGATGTCGAAAGTGCCGCCATCACCGCCCATGGCGATCACGCGCGTGGCCTTGCCCTGGCGCTTCAGTGCGGCCTCCATGCCGGCGGCAACGGCAGCCGCGTTCTCGAACAGCGAGTGCATCCACGCCACGCGCCAGGCGGATTCCGGCCAGGCCGTGGTGAATACTTCAAGGCAGCCGGTGGCATTGGCATACATCACGTCCGGTCCGGCGGCCTCGGTCACCAGTCGTGCACCCAGTGCCTCGCCGCAGCCAAGGCAGGCACGGTGTCCGGATTCGAGTCCGGAGAAGCGCGGCTGGTGCTTGCGTAAATCGCGCGTGTTAACTGTATCCGGCAGATCTTCCATGTCGTGCTCCTGTTTGCTCATGCGCTGGCCGGCAGTCGATCCGGCTCCAGGTCGATGATCGCGTACGGCAGCCCGTCGCCGTTACGCAGCGCCGTGTGCAGGCGCGGATAGATGCTGAGTGGTATGTCACGCCCACCGAGGCCGACGCTGAAATTGTGTACCCGCGGCGCGGATTCCATGCCGCTGAATGCCGCACGTACCTCGTTGCCGACGATGCCGCCGCTCCCCGGCGACAGCGCGCGTTCCAGAACCACCAGGTCGGTAAGTCCGCGGCAGGCCTGTTGCAGTGCGGCGATCGGAAACGGCCGGAAACAGCGCAGCGTGATGAGGCAGGTGGCCGGTTCGTCGGGATATTGCTCCATGGCGGCCTCGAGCGTGCCGGCCACCGAGCCCAGCGTCAGGATGCCGATGCGGGCATCGTCCGGACCGCTGCGCTGCAGCAGGGGATACTGGGGACGGCCGCTGATGGATTGCCACGAGTGGGCGGCCTGTTCGATTACGTCCATGGATTCAACCAGGGCTGTGTGGTGACTGTAGCGCGCCTCGGTGTAGAAGTCGGGTGAAACCAGCGTGCCGATGCTAATCGGGTTGTTCGGGTCGAGTCGGCGCTCGAAGCGGAATGGCGGTAGCATGTTGTCGACCTGTTGCTGTGTCGGCAGATCGATGACCTCCAGGGTATGCGTCAATGTGAAGCCGTCCACGCAGACCATTACCGGCAGCTCGCATAGTTCCGAGATGCGGTAGGCCTGGATGGTGGTGTCCACCGCTTCCTGGTTATTGGCACAGTACAGCTGAATCCAGCCGGCATCGCGTACCGCCATCGAGTCCTGCTGGTCGTTCCAGATCGAGAGTGGGCCCGATAGCGCACGATTGGCGCAGGTCAGCACCATCGGGATGCGCAGGCCGGCGATATTGAACAGCACTTCCGCCATTAGCAGGATGCCCTGTGAAGAACTGGCAGTGTAGGCGCGTGAGCCGGCAGCTACCGCACCCAGCACCACCGATGCGGCGGAAAATTCGCTCTCCACGCTGACCAGTTCACAATCCAGCACGCCGTCGGCAACCAGTTTCGACAGGTTCTCCACGATGTGGGTCTGTGGCGTGATGGGGTAGGCCGCAATCACCTGTGGCCGGCACAGCGCCACGGTGCGTGCCAGTGCCTGTGATCCTTCAAGCGCGTGTAACAAGGGGTTCCTCCTGCCATGCGCCGGCATTTACCCGTGCCGCCGCCTGTTCAATCAACCTGGTGTTGCGTTCCAGCACATCGCCGTGAAACCGTCCGGCCAGTGCGTTGATCAGCGCTGTTTGCGGCAACAGTCCGGTCAAGGCCAGGAACGCAGACAGTAACGCGGTATTCGGCACCGGCCTGCCGAGAATATCGATAGCCAGCCGGGTCGCCGGCAAGGCGACCACCGTGCAGCCGAGTTGCTCGCCCAGCCGGGTCTCATCGCGCGTGGAATTGACCAGGATGGCGCCGCCACTCTGCAGTCCGGCGCTGATATCCGGCAGCTGCAGCAGGTTATCATCTTGCACGATCAGGTAGGCGGGGTGGAGTACCTGGCAGCGGCGCCGGATCGGACGATCGGCGATGCGGACAAACGCGGTAACCGGAGCGCCGCGCCGTTCGGCGCCGAAATTCGGGAACGCCTGTACATGACGGCCAACCTCGAAGGCTGCCGTCGCGAGCAGGTAAGCTGCGACCACGTTGCCCTGGCCGCCGCGACCGTGAATGCGGATTTCTATCATTGGTCGTTTCGCTGTGTATCTGGCAATTACTGGTTGGATAGTAGCGTAAATCGCAAGTGTATTGTTGCTCCTGCTTGCTCCCGCTCACTGCGTGAGTAGGCTGGGGTATGGGTGACGACAGTTCCTGCTCCCGGACAAATGAAAGCATCGTGATAATACTGCGGACAGGACCAGTTGTTAACCTGAGGTAAGTAGCCGGGCCGGTTCGCATTTGCCTAGTTTGTAATGGCCGGCTCGCGCATTCTTTCCTGTTCGATCTCCAGTACCACCCTGGTCATCTTCAGCACGCTGTCGGGGTTGAGCGAAATCGACTCGATGCCCTGTTCCACCAGCCAGCGGGTAATCTCCGGAAAATCCGAGGGCGCCTGTCCGCAGATGCCGACATACTTGCCCTGTTTGCGGCATGCCTTGATCGCCATTTCCATCAGTGCGAGTACGGCCGGGTCGCGTTCATCATAGTCGCTCAGGATGCCGGAATCGCGGTCCACGCCAAGGGTCAGCTGGGTCAGGTCATTGGAGCCGATCGAAAAGCCGTCGCATAGCTCAAGAAACTGGCGCGCCATCACGACGTTTGCAGGTATCTCGCACATTAGCTTGATTTTCAGACCGTTTTCTCCGCGCCGCAGGCCCTCCCTTGCCATCAGCGTCAGTACCCGTTGCACCTCCTCCACGGTGCGGGCAAACGGAATCATCAACTCGAGGTTGTCCAGTCCCATGTCGTTGCGCACCCTGCACATGGCGGCGCACTCCAGTGCGAAACACTCGGCAAAGGCGGTGGAGTAATAGCGCGATGCGCCCCGGAAGCCGAGCATCGGGTTTTCCTCGATCGGTTCAAACTCGCGGCCGCCGAGCAAGGCGGCGTATTCATTGGATTTGAAATCGCTCATGCGGACGGTAACCGGTTTCGGATAGAACGCGGCGGCAATCGTGCCGACACCCTCGGCGAGTCGCTCGATATAGAAATCACGCGGACTGGCGTAGCCGGCCATGCGTGTGTCGATCCCGGCACGCACGTCCTCCGCCAGCGCATCGTATTCAAGCAATGCACGCGGGTGGATGCCAATGCTGTTGTTGATGATAAATTCGAGCCGCGCCAGGCCAACGCCATCATTCGGCAGGGCGGAGAATTCCAGTGCCTGCGCCGGGTTGCCGACGATCAGCATGATGCTGGTCTGCGGACGTTCCAGTCCCTTCAGGTTGACCCGTTGGCTGCTGTACGGCAACGTGCCTTCATAAACAAAGCCGGTATCGCCCTCCACGCACGAAACGGTGACTTGCTGGTCATCCTTGATGGTCTGGGTAGCGTCACCGGCGCCGACCACGGCCGGGATACCCAGTTCGCGCGCCACGATCGCGGCGTGACACACACGTCCGCCGCGATTGGTGACAATGGCGCTGGCAATCTTCATCACCGGCTCCCAGTCCGGGTCGGTGATATCGGTAACCAGCACCTCGCCGGGTTGCAGATCATGCATGTGTGCGGCCTCGAGGATGATGCGGGCCTTGCCCGCGCCGACCTTCGCACCCACTGCCTTGCCCCGTGCCAGCACTGTGCCGCGTTGACCGAGCGTGAAGATTTCCTGAAAGGCGTCGGTGCGAATCGAATGCACGGTTTCCGGCCGCGCCTGCACAATGAACAGCTCGCCGCTTTCCCCGTCCCTGGCCCATTCAATATCCATCGGGCGCAGCTTGCCGGCCTTGTCAGAGTAATGTTTCTCGATTGCCACGGCGTAGCGGGCCAGTTGCAGTATCTCGTCATCGCTGATCGCAAAGCGCTGCCGTTCAGCCTCGCGGACCGGCACATTGCGCGTGGCTGCGGCCGTAACCGGATCCTTGCTGTAGATCATCTTGATGGCCTTCTCGCCGAGCTGCCGGCGAATGATCGGGCGGAAGCCGGTTTGCAGCGTACGCTTGTAGACCAGAAATTCGTCCGGGTTGACGGTGCCCTGCACGACGTTCTCCCCGAGCCCGTACGCCGCCGTGATCATCACCACGTCGCGGAAGCCGCTCTCGGTGTCCAGTGTGAACATGACCCCGGAGGCGCCGAGGTCGGAACGGACCATCTTCTGTACCCCGATCGACAGCGCAATGCTCATGTGATCGAAGCCCTTGTCGACGCGGTAGTGTATGGCGCGATCGGTAAACAGGGAGGCCAGTACCCGCCTGCAGGTGCGCAACAGCTGTTCGACGCCGCGGATATTCAGATAGGTTTCCTGCTGGCCCGCGAAAGATGCATCCGGCAGGTCTTCGGCGGTGGCAGAGCTGCGCACCGCGACGTCAGGCTCACTGCCGTATTCCTTTGCCAGTTCCAGATAGGCGTCACCGATTTCCTCCGCCAGTTGCGGGGGAAGTTCGCCATCCACCATCCAGCCGCGGATCCGGGCGCCGGTACTGGCCAGCGCGGCAACATCGTCAACATCGAGCGCTGCCAGCGCAGAGGCGATACGTTCTTCCAGGTGGTTGTAGGTCAGGTAGTCGCGGTAGGCCTGTGCGGACGTGGCAAAGCCGTTTGGCACCTTGACACCCTGGCTGGAGAGCGAGCGGTACATCTCACCCAGGGACGCATTCTTGCCACCTACCTTTGGGATATCGCCGATGCCGAGTTCGCAAAAACGACGAATAAAGGTAAATGACCGCATCAGGTGTGCCTCTGTGATCGTTATGCAGGATGTGGCATTTCGCCCATCGAATTACTCCATCCTGTTTGCCATATGCAGTGGCATAGCATATTGACGTCCATCAATTAATCAGGAATTGGTCCGGCAGTTTGCAAGGCACGCATATATGCCAAGCATAGTTTGTGCGCGGCTTGTGCGTAACAGACTGCGGTGCCTGACCGGATAATTTATTGTCAGGAGCGAGAAAACTGAACAAACCATCAGGCTACTGCCAGCTTGCGGCAATAGCCGGCCGACTGCACAAAACAGTCATTTTGTAACAGGGGGTGGTAATTGCAACCGGGAATGATTGGTCCGGGGCATCAGGCAGCCAGTATGGTGCAGCGAATGATGGGTGCCGGTCACGCTTGCGTGGTGTTCGATCAAAACCCGGCTGCAGCGCAGGACCTGGCGGGCAAGGGAGCCAGAGGTTATAGCGGACTTGACGAATTTACCGCTGCTCCCGACAAGCCGCGGGTGCTGGATCTGGCGGCAGAGGCGGGGTCGTCTGATTCCTGGCCCGGTTATCGCCGGCACCATCCGGGTACGCCAGCAGGGTACATGTTCCCGTTACCAGCAAGACCGGTTTCTTGATTCAGCCAACCAGGATTTTCAGTCGATCCATCGATTCGGGCGAGATGTCGATTATGTAGAACCCGGTCCAGAACCAGGTCTGATCGCTGTTTGAATGAGACCACAGGCTTTCTACGCCGAGTTCGATGGTTTCCGGTGCGGTCGGATCGCCGCAAACCAGCCTCAGCTGAAAGACACTGTTTTCCTCGATGGGGGTCATGCCCGTCACCATGATGCCCTGCTCGTTGTAATTGACCAGCCGGCCCAGGTCACGACCGGTGTGCTGGTCACTAACGTGTACGTCGCACGTCACCTCGATCCGTTCCCGGCTGCGCATGTCCTGAAAAGCTGCTTCTAGATCGCTCATTTGTATGTACTCCGGATTTTCAGGCGACACCGGCTTTCTGTTCGCCACCCAGCATGCGGCGAATTCTTTCCAGTGTACGTTGTACGAATGGCTGTTGTTCATGCTCCATGATCGTTGCCTTGCCCGAGGCCAGCAGTGATGCCAGTTCATGGTGTTTGATGACCAGGGTTTTTATCCCCATGCTGTTGACGAACATGTAATTGCCGGAGATTCCGGAATACCAGGAAAGCTTGACCTGCAGTGGCGCTTGTGCGGGATCCATGTGAATCATGAACCAGGTGCCGAAGGATGCCGTGCGCAGCGTTTCCAGGGCGGCGGCCTCGGCGGGGGTCAGGGCGATGGCACTTTCATCAGCTGTTGCGTCGACGTTTGCCTCATTCTCCGCCGCGGTAACTTGCTGCGATTGCCCGCTGTCGGGCTGAGCAGGCGCCCCGGTTGCATCTGCCGGTTGACCCGTGCTTTCCTCGAGGGGTTGTAGAGCAAGGGATACAGGTTCCGGCGCGATCGCCCTGTTTTGCAGGTGATGAATCAGTGACAACTGCGCTTTGTAGTCACTGGTGCCGTACGCAGCAAGCATGTCGAGCGCCTGTTCAATCTGTCTGCGGATCTCCGGAAGGCGCTCAATCAGTTCATTACGCTCATCTTCGGTAGTGCGCGGCTCAATACTCCAGAGGATGGTTTCGATCACCATGGTGGCAAGCTTCCAGCTCGGACTTTCGCTGGCGCCGGGTTCACGCAGGTAGATGAACATCAGTTTGTCGAGCCAGACATCACCAAGCATCTTGCGCAGTTCCGGTGGCACATGGTGTTCCGACACCAGCGACACAATTGCATTAGCTGCACAGTCGCGCGCCTGTTCAAGCTTCTCGCGGCCGGTTGCGGCCTGGCGGGTGCGTTCCTCGATGGCGGCGGCTTTGCCCTTCAGTGCGCGCAGGCTGGTGTTAAGAAACTGCAATAACTCATTGAATATATCGAGGTTAGTATCAAAATCTTCGATAATCTGCTGCACAATCCTGCGCATGCAGGGGAAGATGCCGCGATCCGGATTATTCTCGAACACCCAGCGCGTACCTGCCTTGGCCAGCGCATTCAGCAACTTGTGTGCCGGGTGCCCTGTGTCTCTGAACAGGCTCTTGTCGGCAATAGCTATCTTCAGGTAGGGGGTATGCAACCTGCACAGTTCAGCCTTGGCAATATTGGGCAGATTTTCATCGCGCAGCATGTACTCGAACATCATGCCAACCAGGTCGATGACCTGGGTATCGGCGCTTTGCAGTCGGCGCCGGTCGATTCCCATGAACAACTGTTCCCGCTCGGTACTGATGCGCTGCAGCATTGAGTCAATCAGCCGGGCTTGCTGTTCTGCAGCCGGCAGGGTTGTATCGATTGGAATCGCTGCAGCGACGTCATGTTGTCTTTTATTCTGCAGTTGTTGCAGGGCAGACACGACTTCCAGCTGTGGCAGTGGATTGGCAGGTTCAGTTTCGGCGCCCGGGTTGTTTCTGTATGTCAGCAACTGAAGCACATTTTCGAACAGTTTGTCAGACAGTGATTGCTTGTTGCCTGCTGTATCTGCAGCAGGAACTGTCGTGCGAGACTGTTGGGCAGGGGCAGCAGTTACCGTTCCCGGGTTACGCTGCACATCGTATTTCAGGTTTGGCAGAATGCCGGCCAGGAGAAGCAGTTTGTTATATTCTTCGAGTAGCAGGCGGGTGTTTGCCAGCACAAATTTGTCAAACAGCAGGTAGATAATCAGCCTGGTTTCATGATCCAGAGTCATATCCCGGATGGCTGCATGAAAGGCATGCGCGAGACAGCTTGGTCCGCCGGGTATTGCGGACTCCTCGAGTTTCCGACCATGATTCAGCACGGCGAGACGTTGCAGCAATGCACCAAGCGTTAGCGTGGCGCCAAGCGAGGCGCTGCTGATCATATTCTGGATGGCGACTTCAATATCTGCGTCTTCCTTGCTTTGCAGACTGAGCGGTGAATCGTTGCTGCCAGCCTGTGCCGCTATGGATCCCGGCGTCACACCAAAACCGGTAAAACTTTTGCCAACTTCACGATAAAACACGTCCTCGATTCGTGTTCGGTCTTTTTGCACGATGACCATGGCTTCCATGAAGCGAATCTGCGAGCTGCCGGTCTGGGCCTTGTCGGCGAATTCAAGGAATGCGACGTTAGTGTTGTCAAACAGTTTGCTGAGTTTGGGCTGGAGTTGTTTCAGAACCAGGCTGTGGCAATCATCCAGCAAGTTGACAGTGCGCGTCTCATGGCTTGCTGTGGCCTGCATTTGGAAATCCCCTGGTATATGCGCCGGGAACCGTTCGACACCCGGTTTCACAGCATCTCAATCAACATGTCCAGCGGAAATCGGCCGCGAGCGCCAATTCTTGACCGGCTCTCAAGCCCCGTGTTGTGTCATTCGAAGCCATGTGCGGCCCCGGCAGCGCCCTGGATAGCAGGAGTATTCACTAGTAAAAACAGACTGATATGCAATATATCTATGGGCCAGTGTGTAGTTCGGAGGATGCCCGCCGTGATCAGCAGGCAAAAAAAGACCCGCCTGGGCGGGTCTTTTGCGGCGGCCAGCCAGATCAGGTCAGTGGTGTAAGCACGATTTCAACCCGGCGATTCAATGCACGACCCGCGGGTGTGTCATTGGTAGCAATGGGTTGTGATTTGCCCATGCCCTGGGTAGATATCCGCTGTGGCAGGACGCTGCGCGACTCCAGATAGCGGGCAACGCTGGTGGCACGTGCTATGGATAACTGCATGTTATGGGAGTCAGAACCGGTACTGTCCGTGTGGCCGGTTACATCGACGTAGGTTTTTTCGAACTCGTTGATGACCAGCGCGACAGAATTCAGAATCTGATAGAAATCCGCAGAGATGTCGCTGGAGTTGGTTGCAAAGGTGATGTTGCCCGGCATGTTCAGGATGATCTTGTCGCCATCGCGGGTAACGCTGACCCCGGTATTGTTAAGCTGGGTTCGCAGCTTGTTTTCCTGCTGGTCCATGTAATAGCCGACACCACCGCCGGCGAGCGCACCTATCCCGGCCCCGAGCAGGATGTTCTTGCGGCTACCTCCGGTGACGGCAGAGATTACCGCCCCGCCAATTGCACCGATTCCGGCGCCCTTGGCGGTATTGCTGGCCTGTTCTTCACCGGTGTAGGGATTCGTAGTGCAGCCGGCCAGACCGATTACGGCCACCATGGCTGCTGCAATAATCATGTGGCTTGCTGACTTGCCACGATGCATGTCTGGCATGCCGGTAAGCTGATAAGACATATTGTCTCCTGTAGGAAGCGGGGTGCGGGCTATCGATACCACGATGTAACGTTGACTGCAACGTAATTATCCGATGAAGCAATCAGTGCTTCAACTACTTGGGGCAGGGTAGTGCCATGAAAACGGTTACTTCGCGCAGGCCTTCACCCATTCGTGTCAGATGGTCGCCAGCATATTGAGTTCGTGAATGATCAGGATTACGTAGAGCGGAATCAGGACATAGATCAGATAGCGTACCTGGATGTACTTGTAGATTTTGAAATTGAAATGCATTACCAGTATCAGCAGGGCAACCCCGGTCACCGCCATTTTGACAACGGTAAAGAGACGAATGTCTTTCTGAATCAACCAGTCCATCAGAATATTTACTTCGACCGCCCCCTTTCCCAGCAACACCGTGGTGAGAAACGCATCCGCAAAGCAAAGCAGGATGATTAACAGGGTTGCGATAAGTGACTTGCATCCATGCCAGTCGAGGTAATTATTGATCTGGTCTTGTTTGCGCCTGAAATGTTTGCGCCTGACTTTGAACAGTGCGCCATGCAGCGTAACCCATGAGGTAGTTCGTCGATCAACAGCGCGTTGATCCTCAACAAACTCCAGCGGTGCCTTTTTTTGATACATTGTGCGGGTTGCTCATGTCCAATGGGCGATTACCAAATTACCATGCAATTGTCGTTCAATAATTAATAAATATATGTATTTATAGCTATTATTTGTTAATTAGTGCGATTTACCGGTGCCGGCCCGGTCCATGCGTGGCTGATTGTTAAATATCTCGACAGCTGAATCCTGCCCATATACTTACTATTGCACTAAATCGTGCCGAAGGCTATCCAGCCATGCACATACAAGTGTATGAATTACTGACACTGCCTGCTGTTCCGCTGGAAATAGTCAAATATTAATACGCTTTACATGAAATTTTTATTCCCATGTAGTGAATATCAATTTATGATGTTGAATATTACTAAAGAAATTAGTGTTTAATATTTAACAATAAGACGCTGGCCAGGCATAGAGATGTGATTCTGTATCCTCGTCTATATATACCTGTTGCCGGCGAATGGTTATGATCCTAGACGTATGTACACAGACAGCACCAAAGCATTATTTTATATCTTCTTTTTGAGTTCGTATTTCACCGAAATACGGGCAGGGGCTTGATCGAGTATCAACGGAGGCAACAATGGCAGACCTGTTTTCTGATGCATGGATGAAAAGCTTTATGGAGCAATGGAATGCGGAGCCTGAACTCTCGGATGCACTTCAAAAAATCAACTTCAATTCCATTATCGCCTATGGTTTTGACGGAGAAGACACGCCAAGAGGAGTATTAACAGTGGAGAACGGCAAGGCCGTTGCCGCTGGTATTTACAATGGTGAAAAACTCAGCTGGGATTTGCGAGCCACCTTTGATAACTGGAATAAATGGCTGGAAAAACCGCCGGGCATGATGGGGCTTGGAATGGCCTACACCACACGCAAGCTGAAGTTCAACGTGGGTGACTATGGTGCAATGGTAAAGGATCCACGCATGGCCGGTCCGTTTATCAAAAGCTTTTCGGTGATGGGGCGGGCCTGATTCTGAGCAGCTGTACTCTGCGGCGGTAAATCGTTTCCGGTTTATTGCTGCAGCAATCCGCTGAGCAGAATTCCCGCTGATTCTGTTCACGTTACGTTAGCGGCTTGTCGGACTGAGACAACGCAGCGCAGTACTGCGCTGCGTTGTCCCGCCGGGAAGCCCGACCGTACTTAAATGTGTGAGGATTGACAATGTTAATCAGAAAAATTGCTCTTGCAGGTTTCCTGTCTGCCGCACTGAACACTGGTGCTGCCATTGCTCAGGGCCAGGGTGACGCAGTAATTACTGTTGTCGGTGTGCCGGTTGGTGCCACGGTGAGTCTGGGTGGCACGGTAGTGCCGATCAGGGATGTTACCTTTTCCGCACAGATTCCCGGGCGTGTGGATAGTATCGCCGGTGAAGAGGGAAGCCTGTTTGAAGAAGGTGCAGAGCTGATTGCCATCAACACTGATGACCTGCTGGCAAAGCGCCGGGCTGCCTGGGCAAATCTGGCTAACGCGGAAGCGGCGCTGCGTAATGCCGGTGTGCAGTATTCCCGTGAGATGGTATCGCCATACGGTGGTGAAACCAATGACATGATGGGTGGTATGAGTTCGATCATGCGCAATTTTACCAATCCGGCGCAAGGTTTTACCGGAAGTGGATCCCCCGGCATGGACCGTCATGCGCAACTTTACCAGTACGGCACACAGGTAGAGCAGGCGCGCGGGCAACTGGCCGCGGCTCGTGCCAGCATCGAGGAGATCGATTCCAAGTTGCGTGATGCCAAGTCGGTTGCGCCGTTCAAGGGCGTCATAACCAAAAAGCTTGTCGAGGTGGGTGACCCGGTACAACCGGGGCAACCCATGCTGAAGTATGCAGACATGTCGCAGTTGCAGATCAAGGTCGAAGTACCTGCCCGGTTGATGCCGGGAGTCAAATCGGGAATGGTTTTTCCGGCGAAACTGGATGTGGGGGATGTGAATATACAGGCACGGGTGGTGCAGATATTCCCCATTGCCGATCCTGAACGGCACACGGTTACGGTAAAACTGGAGCTGCCGCCAGGTGCGCCGGGCGGAGCTGGAATGTACGCCGAAGTCATGATTACCGATGTAAACGCCAAGGTGCGTGAATTGCCGGTGGTGCCGAAAAATGCACTGGTTTGGCGCGGAAGTCTGCCTGGGGTTTACGTGTTGAATGACAAGAATGAGCGGGAGTTGCGCCTGGTCAGGACTGGCGATGAAGTAGGTGGAGACGGAATTGCCGTTCTGTCCGGTCTGCGTGTAGGTGAACGGGTATTCGTAAAAGGGGTGGAATCAGGTAAAACTGACGGTTCCTGGAACTAGTGGCTGACATCAGGCTGCCCGGAACATGCCAGCAAAACTTTGGCTGCTGATAAATAAAACATTATTCGAAGGTCTAAGCAACCACCCCGGCATCTGCGCAATATCAGGTGACAGGGGTGTTGACCTGGTCAAGCAAGAAGGCGGGGTTTACGTATGACTGAGCAGGAAAAGAAATTTTCAACACCGGCAAACTACGAAGCTCACTCGCTCGGTATCGCTGGCAGAACAGCACGTCTGTTCATTACCTCGCCGGTAACACCCATGATTCTGATTGTCTCGTTACTGGTGGGCTTGATTGGTCTGTTCTTTACCCCGCGCCAGGAAGATCCGCAAATCTCGGTCCCGATGATCGATGTTTTTGTCCAGTATACCGGCGCCTCTGCTGAACAGGTTTCCAGCCTTGTAACCGAGCCACTGGAAAGACTGCTGCAGGAAATTCCCGGTATACGCCACACCTATACGGCAACCGAGCGCGGCAGGGCGATGATTACCGTGCGCTTCAAGGTCGGCGAGGACATGGGTCAGTCCATCGTGAAAGTGCGTGACAAGATACTTTCCAGCATGGACAAGATTCCGCCCAATGTCTCGCCGCCACTGATCAAGCCGGTCGGAATCGATGATGTGCCGATTGTCACCCTGACCTTGTGGTCAGAAGACGTCGATGACGGGGCATTGCGATTCCTGGCCCTGGACATGTTGCAAAATATTGGCGAAGTGGATGGTGTCGGCAAAGGGTTCATTGTCGGCGGACGAGAGGACCAGGTGCGTGTTGAAGTATTGCCGGAGCGTCTTTCCGGTTTCGGAATAAGCCTGCAGCAGGTTGCACAAACCATCAATACCGCCAATTCGGAGCAAACTGCAGGAGATGTTGAATCCGGGGGCTTGTCGTTTTCTGTACGTACCGGGTCATTCCTGACCAATGCAAAGGAAATCGGAAGACTGGTGATCGGTATCCGTAATGGATCACCGGTATATGTACGGGACGTGGCGCATGTGTCCCAGGAACCGGCCGAACCAAGTCAGATGGCGGCATTTTACACTGGCCCTGCATACGAAGGTGAAACCGGGCCGGCGCAAGGGTTCCCGGCAGTAACCGTCGCCATAGCGAAAAAGGAAGGGACCAACGGCGTAACGATATCGCAAAAGATTCTGAAAAAGGTCGAGGCACTGAAAGGTGACCTGATACCGGCCAACGTGCATGTCACGATAACACGTGATTACGGCAAGTCTGCCAATGACAAGGTCAACGAACTGCTTAAGGCAATGGCTGAGGCAGCCATCATCGTTTCAGTGTTATGCCTGATCGGGCTCGGTGTGCGCGCCGCCATCGTGGTTATCGCCGTGATTCCGGTCGTTATCCTGCTCACCATCTGGTGGGCGATGATGGTCGACTACACCATCGACCGCGTTAGCTTGTTCGCGCTTTTTTTCTCGATCGGCATCCTGGTCGATGATGCGACCGTTGTTGTGGAGAATATATTCCGGCACTGGCTCGAAAAAGGCAGAACCAGTGTCGCCGTTGCCATTGATGCGGTACGCGAGGTAGGTAACCCGACCATCCTGGCCACGTTCACCATTATTGCCGCGCTGTTACCGATGGGCTGGGTAAGCGGGTTGATGGGCCCGTATATGCGTCCGATTCCTGTGCTTGGCGCATCGGCCATGTTCTTCTCCCTCGTTGCCGCCTTCATCTTCACACCCTGGATGGCAGTCAAGGTGGCGCCACGACAGGCGTCCCTGAGAAAGGCAGAAGAAAAGGAAAAGAAGGCGCATCAGCGGATCAGTAGACTCTATCGTCCGATCATCATGCCGCTGATCAATAATCGCAAGCTGGGACTGTTGTTTCTGTTCAGTATTATCGGCGCCACTGCGGCGCTTTGCTTAACGTTCTACACCCAGACTGTTGCGGTCAAAATGCTCCCGTTCGATAACAAGCCGGAATTCTCGGTTATCGTGAATATGCCGGAAGGTACCGCCATGCCGGATACGGCCAATGTCGTCATGGCTCTTGCAGAAGCGGTGCGCAAGATCCCGGAAGTAACCGCTGTAACTACCTATGCCGGCACAGCACAGCCTTTCAATTTCAATGGCATGGTGCGCCACTATTATCTGCGTCAGCGCCCTTGGGAAGGTGATTTGCTGGTCATGCTCAAGGACAAGAAGCATCGCAAACGCGGCAGCCATGAAATAGCAGTTGACGCACGTGCAATTCTCAAGCCGGTCGCGGACAGCATGGGCGCCAGAATTGCCGTGGTGGAAATGCCGCCAGGGCCGCCGGTTCTGCAGACCGTGGTGGCTGAAGTCTATGGGCCAAATGATGAAACCCGTCGGCAGGTTGCCAGGGATATGACTGCGATCTTCAACAGTGTTGAAGGTGTCGTAGACGTCGACAATTACATGGCTGAGCCATACGAGTACTGGCGTTTTGATGTCGACACGGAAAAAGCAGTGCGCCGTGGAATCTCGGTAGATACCATCAACGGCAGCCTGGCTATGGCCATGGGTAGCTACAAGCTGGGCGATATCAAGCGTGGTACCGTGCTGGAACCGACTTATATTGTAATGCAGATCCCGCTCGCTATTCGTTCACAGGTGACCCGTCTGGGTGATTTGCCAATACCTTCCAGTGATGGCCATACCTTGCCGTTATCAGAGCTCGGTGAATTCAAGAAGGGCTATGAAGATCCGATCAAGTACACCATCGACCTGAAGCCGATTGAATATGTTGTAGCAGAAATGGAGGGGCGGCTTGGTGCACCCATCTACGGCATGCTTGATATCGAGGACAAGCTGAAAGAGTACAAGACACCCGACGGTGTATTTATGGAAACCATGCCGAAGACCATTCTCGGCAAGCCGGGTGACTGGACCTTTATCGGCGAACGTGCTGATCCAGGCTTGCAATCCGGCTACGAATGGACCGGCGAGTGGACCGTTACCTATGAAACCTTCCGCGACATGGGCGGTGCATTCATGGCGGCCCTGATTCTGATCTATGGTCTTATCGTGTGGGAGTTCAAGAATTTTGCACTGGCAGGCCTCATCATGTCGCCGATCCCGGTAACCATGTTGGGTATTATCCCGGGGCACTGGATCATGGGTGCTGAATTTACTGCGACCTCGATGATCGGCATGATCGCACTGGGTGGAATTATTGTCAGACAGTCCATCCTGATTGTAGAGTTCGTGAAAATCGAAGTGGCAAATGGCAAGGATGTTGCTGAAGCCGCGGTACGCGGTGCCGAGATGCGCATGCGTCCAATCTTCATCACCTCGCTAACCCTGATGGCGGGCGCCATCGCGATCCTTTCTGACCCTATCTTCAATGGTATGGCAATCAGCCTGCTGTTCGGCGGGGGTGTTGCCACAGTGATGGCGCTCCTGATTATTCCGCTTGGCTGTATCAGTGCAAGGAAGCAGTTCTATGTTCAGACCTCCGATGACGGCACGGTAGGGATCAGCCCGGCGTATGACCTGGTCGAGGCGCCAGAGCCAGAGCAAACCGGTGGCACATCAACACCGCTACTCATGCGTGCATGGGGCGGGATGTTCTCGCTGTTCTCCTGGTTATTTATCGTCATCAAAGCCTTCTTCACCCTGATTGGAATGGGCTTGAAGGGTATTACGAGTAAGTCTGGTGGCGGGGGCGGAACGCCTCCGCCGCCTCGTCCTCCGGCACCGGGTGGTGGCACACCTCCGCCACCGCGTGAGACACCTCCGGGTGGTGGCACACCTCCACCCCCGCGTGAGACACCACCGGGTGGCGGCACACCCCCGCCCCCGCGTGAGGCACATCCGGGTGGTGGCACACCTCCGCCCCCGCGTGAGGCACCTCCGGGTGGCGGCACACCCCCGCCACCAAGGGAAGCACCTTCCACAGCGAAGGGTACGCCACCCCCACCGAGGGAGGCCCCGGCTGAGTCAAAAGGTGCATCACAACCAGGCGCAGCGCCTTCGAAAGTAAAGGGCACCCCCCCACCACCAAGGGAGATGCCAGCAGCGCCCCAACCGGAAGCACGGGCCAGCACAGGCTCACCGGCACCTGCGCCAGGCGAGAACGAGTCCGCTGGTGCCGCAGGTAGTGCAGAGTCTGGGGATGTTACCCCGGTTGCCGGTGACGGGGACGATGATGATACGGATGGCGCGATTGGCAAGAAGCGCAGGGGCATACGCCTGAAGCAGGATTTGAACTAATCTTATACCGAGCTGTATGTATTTCAGGAAGGTACTGCATATGAATATTAAATCGATCTCGCCAGGGTTGCTCATATTGACCGTCTCGATGGCGGCGATGCCGGTGTTTGGTGAGGAGCCGTTGCCTTACCATTACTCGGATGAATGGTCAGTGGTCTCCGCGCCACCACCTGCCGGACCCTACCACCCCGTCAATATTGATCCTCGCGTGCCCGGGCCGGGTACGGTTACTGCGTTACCCATGATGCCGCAGCAGCCATTGGAAAATGAAGGGAACGCTGGAGAACCAACCACCAGCAGTGCAGACACCGCGGCGCAACAGCCAGTCGTCGAGTTACCAGCAGCTGTTGAGCAAGACATAGCTGCGAGCGTTCCCGGTAACGCGCCTGCAGCGGGGATTCCTGCAACAGTGATAGAACCTGTAACCCCGGCGGAAAGCGCAAAGGCGCTGCACTCAATGCCAGGCGCTGGCAGCGGGGAGACCGGTAGCAGCGATTCCTACATGCCGCGCTGGAATGCAAACAGACGCTGGACAGCGCCGGCGCCCGGCTACGGCAGACCAATGTCACCACCGCTGCCGGCATACAATTACCCACCGCCCGGCTACCCGAATCAGTCCATGTACCGGGGGCCGCGCAACATGCCGCCACCCGGGTATTACGGTCCTTCAGGCCGTGGCGCTGAGCCGGAGGTGCCACCGCCGTCTGTGTATGAGGGGAACTATGGGCGCCCGCCATATCAGGGCGCCGGCTGGTGATGAACCGGCGCTTTTATGGCTTAGCCTTCCTGTCATGAATCGAGGATCAGACCTATCTTTTCAACTTTCTCAAGCGTCAGGTATTTTTGTCTCCATCATCATAATGTCACTCAGTGGCTGCGGGGGGCATGATGCCGGAGGGCAACAATCTGTTCCGGAAGCAAATCAGCCAATCCGGCCGCCCCCGGTGGTGCTTGAATGGTATCCTTCGCCAAAAACGCAGCAACCACAACTTCTGTTTGATACAGCGCCTGCAACAAGTATGAGTCAGCAGACACCTGGGCAGTGGGCGCCCGCACAATCGACGAATCAGTCCTATTCCTATCCAGGCCAGCCTGTTCCGCAGGCATGGATTATTGTCCCTGCACCTCCTGCCGGGTATGGCGGTCAAATAGCAGGCTATGCAGGTCAATATAACAGTGGGGCGGCAACCGGGGTATGGCAACAACCCGTACCGGTGTGGAATGCGCCACCTCCACAGCCGCAAACCTATTATCCGCAAGCGCCAGTTCAACAGTTTCAGTCAGCACCGGCACAACAGGGGACCTACGTGCAACGTCCGTGGGGGCAATATACTGAAAGTGACGCTGGCAAGAGCAGTGCTCGTGGTATAACTACCTGGCAGACCACTAATTCGATGCCTGCGTGGACGGTGCCGGGTTACTCCGGCAGCACGGTACCGTATCCCGCTTACAACGGTACTTATCCGGGTGCTCCAGTTCCGGGTTATGTCTGGTAGCAGAAAAGATGCAATACGAAAGATTTAGAGTCCCCGACAGGGGATCCGTACCCCCCCCGCCTTTAGCTCGCGGATGACCGGTAATGATTTGTGTAGTGCCGTGGATATCCTGTACCAGGATAAAAAATGATTCCCTTCTCCCTCCGGGAGAAGGCCAGGATGAGGGGATATAAATCAAGGGGGCGATGTATTGATCCCCTCTCCCCAACCCTCCCCCTGAGGGGGAGGGGGGTTAATCGGCCGAATGGCCGATCGGTCCGGCCTTTAGCCGTGACCCGAAGCTACCGGCTTTAGCCGGTGGAGTATTTACACCATGGCTATAGTCCATATGGTTATGTGGACCCGGTTGGGGTGGTTCAGACTGAAATATGCAAGACTCGAGGTAACGCGGGAAACCGTGACTTGGCTGCTTTCTCCCTGAGGCGAAAAGTCAATTTTATCAGGGAATTACGGCAACTGAAAACCAGTTTGCCGAATACTGGAGATTCAAAGATGAAGATGAACAAGCTAACAAAAACTCTGTGCGCAGCTGCTGTTGCCGGTTTGGTGGCAATTCCGTTCTCAACTGCACATGCCTGGGGCGGATGGGGCCCCATGGGTGGCAATAATTGGGGTAATGACTGGGGTCCGTTTGACGGTAGCGGTGATGGAAGCGGCGACTTCGACATGAGCTGGAGCGGTCGTGGCAGCGGTTCCGGTCGTGGACAAGGTTATGGCCGCGGCTACGGATATGGTGATGGTTATGGCTACGGTGGTCCGGGCTATGGCTATGGTCCATATGGTGGTGGCCCGTATGGTGGTGGCCCGTATGGCGCCCCGTACGGCGGTGGTTATGGTGGTGCACCCTATGGTGGTGCACCCTATGGTGGTGCGCCCTATGGTGCCCCTCCGGCACCGGTAGCACCTCCTGTCGGTGGTGCCCGCTAAACCAGCAGGTCAGAAGCGAGCCGGATGATCCGGCTCGCTTCTTTTATCAGGTCTCCCAGAATCAATGTATTCCTAATCACAGGTTGCAAAATGCGATTCCAGTTGAAATTTCTCCCGGTTATTCTCGTTGTTCTATGCGCTATGCCGTGTTTTTCCCAGGCGGGTGTTGAATTCAGCGCTGATTCAGTGGAGTCTCACCCCAAGTATGGAGATCGCACGGGTCGTTTGTTTATGGGGCACAACAGGATTCGTACCGATTTCGAAATAAATGGTGAAAAAATTATCCAGATCATCGATCTGGACAAACAACAGGCAACCATTGTCAACGTTGCCCTAAAGTCCTTCATGCGCAGGCAGGCAGGCAGGACAGACATGAAGAATTCTGCCGATTCATCGGGGAATATGAATCCGTGCGCAAATATGCAGAACCTGGACTGCAAGGATGCGGGTTCCGAGATGGTCAATGGTCGCCGCACACACAAGTGGGTTATCACCGGCGCAGGTCAGACCGACACCATGACGTTCTGGCTGGATGAGCAGCGCAAGATCCCGGTCCGTCAGGTCATGCCCGATGGCTCGCTGATGGAGTTGCGGATGCTGGGAAGCGAAACTGTGAATGGACGCTCGACAGAAAAGTGGGAGATGAGCAGTCGTTCTCCAAATGGTGAAAGCCAGCAGTCGACACAATGGTATGATCCGGAATTAAATATCAATGTTCGCGAGGAGCAACCGGGCGGATTTACCAGAAACTTGATAAATATCAAGCTTGGCAAGCAACCGGATGACGTATTCTCGGTGCCGCCAGGGTTTGCTGAACAATCCACGCCGCAACAGCCTGGTCAGTAACGGGTAGATTGCCGGAACGCGACTCGAACGACTGAAAATCAGAGAGGGGGCAGGACTGGCGAAATGATTACAGTAATCGCAAATCTGAAAGGCGGGTCTGGCAAGAGTACGGTTGCATTCAATCTTGCTGTGTGGCTGGAAAGAAATGGCCGAAAAGTGATAGGTTACGACCTTGATCCGCAGTGTACCTTCAGTGATCTGGGGATGTTACGTCGTGAAATCGGCAACAAGCCGGATATCGAGATTCATTCGGTGCGCGCGGTTCTTGGCGAACAGCTGATGGCACATGGCGAGTGCGAGGTGCTGGTTGATGTGGGCGCAGCCAATATGGCCGCGATGAAAGAGGCAATGGCAACGGCCGACCGGGTTCTTATCCCTGTGCCACCCAGTCAGGCGGATGTGTGGGCAACACAGCGATTCCTGCATATCGTCAGCCCCGATATGGAAGTAGTGAGGCTGAATGGCAGGCACAGGACCATGGCTTTCGTGAACCGCGCGGACACCAATCTGTCTATACGCGAAACCGAGGAAACCGAGGAAGCATTACGCATGCTACCCGGTATCGATGAAGTAATGCCGCAGCGCCTCAAAATGCGCACCAGCTTCCGGCGTTCACTCAGTGAAGGACTGGCTGTTTTTGAAATGTGGCCGCGCAGCAAGGCGGCGGATGAGTTCCGGGTGCTCGCAACAGCGCTTTACCCTGAAGTTGTCGGACAAATGAATTAATTATTTTCAGGAGCAACATCAATGAACCTGTTCGCACGAATACTCAGTCATGGTTTTGCACTTGTTCTGGTTGCACTGCTGGCGATCGGGCTGGTTTATCGTGGTGACCTGTTTCCGGGATTGAAATTGCCGGAATTCCTGACCCAGGATTCCGGACAGGAACAGGACGAAAGTAAGCCCCCGGCTGCCGATGAAAAAATGCAATCCGCCGGCACGACCAGTGAGCCGACAGGGGAAGAGTCTACGGTTACCCCGGCACCCGTAAACAGGGACGAGGATTCCGCTATTTCCGGCTCCGCAATGCCGGCTTCATCCGGCGTAACGGATGGTGCAGACGAACAGACCGATAGCGGCGTATCCGCCAGCAATGCTTTGTCGCCTGAACCGGCAGCTGTTGCGCAGGAGTCACCCGGCGAAATAGCAGCTGGTAGCGAATACCCGGTAGATGCGGAAGAGCAGCGTGCTGCGCGGACCCTTGCAGAACCGTTGGTTCCCACTGAGCCTGCAGCTGCCGAAAGCGAACCGATGCCCGAGCAGGCCTATGAGCCTGCACCCGGGCAGGCCTATGAGCCTGCACCCGAGCAGGCCTAT
>CAJQOV010000065.1 GCA_905480065.1 uncultured Gammaproteobacteria bacterium
CTTTTTCAGCCAGTCGTTGACGACCCAGTGGCCATCTTTCTTCTCGGCAACACGCACGACGCCGCGATCGAGCATGTTGATGGCCTCCAGCGTGGCCTCCTTGACATGGGTCTCCACGCTGCGCGGTGTGATGTCGGCGCGGCGCTCGAACGCTTCTTCGATGGTTGCCTGCAGGTCACTCATGAAAGTTCATCTCCGGATCGTTGAATAGGCTGGGGCTATGATACCCGCTGGCCGCCCTGAATGTATGCCCTGATGCGGGTTGCGGCCTCGACACAATCTTCCGGCGGTGCAACCAGCGCCATGCGCACGTAGCCCTGGCCCGGGTTGAAAGCGTTTACCGGACGTGACAGATAGCTGCCCGGCAGCACGATGACATTGGCCTGCGCGCGCAGGCTGCGCGCGAATACGGCGTCGTCACCCGGTGTGCGTGCCCACAGGTAAAAACCTGCCTCCGGTTGCGCAACGTCCAGCACCGGCGCCAGGATGTCCAGTACCGCGGCGAACTTTTCGCTGTAGAGCCGGCGGTTTTCCGCGACATGTGTCTCGTCGCGCCAGGCCACCAGGCTGGCGGCCTGCGTGGCCGGTGGCATGGCGCAGCCATGGTAGGTGCGGTAACGCAGGAAGGCTTGCATCAGCCGTTCATCGCCGGCCACGAAGCCGGAGCGCAGCCCCGGCACGCTGGAGCGCTTCGACAGGCTGTGGAACACCAGGCAGCGCGCATAGTCCGTGCGGCCCATGAGCGCTGCGGCCTGCAGCAGGCCAGCCGGTGCGCTGGCGCCGTGTGGATAGATTTCCGAGTAACATTCATCCGCGGCGATCACGAAGTCGTGTGCATCCGCCAGCCGGATCAGCTGTTGCAACTGTTGCAGCGGCATGACGGCACCGGTCGGGTTGCCCGGGGAACAGATATAGACCAGCTGACAGCGCTGCCACACCTCGGTCGGGACTGCATCGAGGTCCGGCCGGTAGCCGCTGCTGCGCGTGGTGTTCAGGAAGTACGGTTCGGCACCGGCCAGTAACGCGGCGCCTTCGTAGATCTGGTAGAACGGGTTGGGCATGGCCACCAGCGGCCGTTGCGTGCGGTCGATCAGGCACTGAGCAATGGCGAACAGTGCCTCGCGCGTGCCGCTGACCGGCAACACCATGCTGGCCGGGTTGATGCTGCCCTGGGGTAACTGAAAGCGCGCCGTCAGCCAGCTGGCGATGGTGTTACGCAAGGCGTCACTGCCACGCGTCAGTGGATAGCTGGACAGGCCATGCAGGTGCGTGATGACTTCTTCCGTGATGAATCCCGGTGTAGCATGGCGTGGCTCGCCGATCGATAACGCGATTTCCCGCAGCCCGGCCGGCGCGGTGCTGTCGGCAAAAAGTTTTGCCAGCCGCTCGAACGGATAGGGCTGGAGCCTTGCCAGGTCGGGGTTCATGAACGGGAGGTCCTGGTCGGTGCCGCTTATCCGGTTATGACTGCGGCCGCGTGCTGCAAAAAACCGGCGGCAAGGCGGTTGTTCTGGCAATGCCCCGGTAAGCTGCGCTGCGTCGGCGGGCAACAAAAAGGGGTCGGTGTCATTTTTCCTTCACTGGACAGCATATTGCACACTATCTTTGAGAGAAAAATGACACCGACCCCTTTTTGTTCGAGAGAAAAATGACACCGACCCCTTTTTGTTCGAGAGAAAAATGACACCGACCCCTTTTTGTTCCTGTATTAACATTACGTCCCTTCTCCCTCCGGGAGAAGGACAGGATGAGGGGATAGAAAATCAGGTAGTTGGCTTGATTTGATCCTCTCGGCAACCGCTCCCTGCGTTGCTCTCGGCTCTGGCTCCTGCTTCGCTCTACCGAGTCCGTCCCTGGACGCGTACCTCCTGCATCCCTGCAGTCGTCCCGGAGGGAGAGGAAGTATGCGGGACAGCAATGACACCGACCCCTTTTTGTTGTGCATTATTTTGATCCCCTTACCGCGACCTTCTCCCGGAGAGAGGGCTTCAGGTAGTATGAATGGATCAGAGTATAAGGGATGCCATGAACACCGCCAAACCCGAACATCACCTGCTGCCGGTGCTGAGCCTGTTGTTTACTGCCACGCTGTGGGGCGTGGTCTGGTACCCGTTGCGGCTGCTGGAAGCTGCCGGGCTGGGCGGGCTGTGGAGTTCGCTGCTGAGTTACGGCGCGGCGCTGACGGTATTCCTGTGGGTGTTCGTGCGCGACCGGCAGCTGGCCGCGGCACACATACGGCCACTGCTGCTGCTGGGGCTGGCTGCCGGCTGGTGTAACGTGGCGTTTGTCATGGCGGTACTGGACGGCAACGTGGTGCGGGTATTGCTGCTGTTCTACCTGTCGCCGTTCTGGGCCGTGTGCCTGGGCTGGCTGCTGCTGGGCGAACGGCTTGACCGGCAAGCCATGCTGGTGTTCGTGATCGCGGTAATCGGTGCGCTGGTGATGCTGTGGAACGACCAGCTTGGCGTACCGTGGCCGCAAGCTAGCGCAGACTGGCTGGCGGTATCCTCCGGTTTCGCCTTTGCGTTGAGTAATGTGTATGTGCGCCGTTTGCAGGATGTCAATGTGTGGCTGAAGTCGGCCTGCAGCTGGGCCGGAGTGGTGCTGGTCGCGCTGCTCTGGATTGCGTTCCGTCACTCGCCGGTGCCGCAGGTGGGAGGTGCCGTTTACCTGGGTGCCGTCGGGCTCGGACTGGGCGGCTTCCTGCTCATGACCGTGGCCGTGCAATATGGCGTGTCGCGCATGCCGGTGCATCGTTCTGCCGTAATCCTGCTGTTCGAACTGGTGGTCGGTGCGGTATCGTCGTTGTTGCTGACCGATGAAATCGTGTTAGCGCGGGAATGGCTCGGCGGTGGTCTGATTATCATGGCGGCGTGGCTTGCTGCGCGGATTCATGCGCGAGAGACAGCATGACCAGGATAACCGGTTTGCATCATGTCAGTGTGCTGGTGCGTGATACAGAGCGCGCCCTGGCGTTCTATCACGGTGTGCTCGGCTTGCCGGTCGTGGAGCGCCCCGCACTGGCGTTTCCCGGTGCCTGGCTGGATATCGGGCGGAGGCAGCAGATTCACCTGCTGGAGCTCGCCGGCGCCGGTGCCGCGGACCGCAGCAAGCATGGTGGACGGGATGCGCACGTTGCGCTGTACGTGGATGACCTGGATGCCGTGGTTGCGTTGCTGGACTCGGCAGCAATTCCGTTTACGCTGAGCCGCTCGGGCCGCCGGGCACTGTTCTGTCGTGACCCGGATGGCAATGCCATCGAGCTGATCGCGGTGAGTTGAACAGGCTGGCTCAGTGTGCCGGCCTGCCGTTAGTTTATTTGCCGGCGCTAGCGCTGTCCGCCACGGCCCACGCTGCATGCCGGTCAGCCCACTTCAGGCTAAACCAGTACCAGATCGTGACCGGTACCATCATGGCAAACCAGCTCCAGTCATCGATCAGGAAAAATTTCCCCACCCAGTCCCGGTCGGTGACCAGCACAGACCAGGGGATGCAGTAGGCAGTAAATACTGCACAGGCTGCGATCAGCAATAATGCCGCTTTTCTTGTGTTGATGCTGGAGAATGCCAGGTAGACCCAGATTGGCATGTGGGCAGTTTTTTCCATTGTGCTTCGTCCCTTCGCTCGAATGAGCCGTTGAGGTGTGATTCTCGGCTTATCTGCTACACCAGTCAATTCCGTTTGCGCGCGAACGCCGGCTCAGGCGCCGTGCTGCGAACCCGGGAGCCATGCAGCGGTTCCCTAGCATGGAAATGCGCTCCGGCCGCTGGTGCTGTCCTGCTCGAGATACTTGTGGATTGCCTGCTCCAGGCAGGCAAATTGTAGCTCCTCCGTCAGTGGACGGTCGTGCAGGTCGGTGATGTAGTAGACGTCTTCTGCGCGGGCGCCGAGGGTGGCGATCTTTGCATTCAGCACGCGTACCTCGCAGTCGACAAAAGCGCGGCCTACGCGCGACAGCAGTCCGGGCCGGTCGGCAGTGATCAGTGTCATTACTGTGCGCTGGTCGTAGTCATCGAGCTTGAACTCGACATGGGTCTTGATCGGAAAGTGCTTGTACTGGCGTGGCATGCGGCGCGCAATGTGCCAGACATTCTGCTTGCTGCTGTCGAGTTCAGACTGCAGTGCAGTGCGAATTTCCTCGCTGCGTGCGATGCCGGCGACCGGCATACCCGAATCTTCCAGTACGTGATAGGTGTGCAGGCCATGGTTGTCATCGGTAGTGATGATGCCGGCATCAACGACGTTCAGACCGAGCTGGTCGAGCACTGCCGTGATGCGGCTGAACAGGTCGTCAGTGGCGGGGGCATAGATGAAGATTTCCGTGCCACCGCGTTCGCTCAATGGCTGGATGTCGACCAGGCTCCCGCCGTGTCCGACACCGGCCTGCAGCAGGCTGGTGTGATGCGCAACCTGCCACGGGATATGGCGCAGAAAATATTCATCACCGAGCCGCGCCCAGACGGGCGTTACCTGGTCCCGGTCCGTTGCCATTAATTCCAGTGCTGCTTCCTGTATTTTCTGGATATGCTCGGAGCGTTCCATCGGGTCCTGCAGGCCGCGCTGCAGGGCGCGGCGGGTATTGTAGTAAAGCTGCTTCAGCAAGGCGTCCTTCCAGCTGTTCCACATGTCCGGGTTGGTGGCGCGGATGTCTGCGACGGTGAGCAGGTAGAGGTAATCCAGGTGCATCGTGTCCCTGACACGCTGTGCAAAGCGATTGACCACCACCGGGTCGCTGATGTCCTGGCGTTGCGCGGTGGCAGACATGACCAGGTGGTTCTCCACCAGCCAGGTTACCAGCCCCGCATCATATGCACTCAGGTCATGCTGGATACAGAATTCGTGCGCATCCCGGCCGCCCAGTTCCGAGTGGTCACCGCCACGTCCCTTGGCGATGTCGTGAAACAGTCCGGCCAGGTACAGCAGTTCCAGCTTGGGCAGGGTGGCGACGATGTGGCTGCAAAGCGGGAATTCCAGCGCATGGTTCTGCAGGGTAAACCGGCGCAGGTTGCGTATCACGGTGAGGATGTGTTCATCGACGGTATAGATATGGAACAGGTCATACTGCATCAGACCGACAATGTTGCCAAATACCGGCAGGTAGGCGGCCAGTATCCCGTAGCTGTTCATGCGGCGCAGTGCTTTCGTGACTCCGTGCGGCTGGCGCAGGATCTCCATGAACAGGCTGCGTGCGCGGATGTCGACGCGCAATTCGTTATCGACCAGGTGCAGGTGGGCGCGGATAGCGCGGATGGTATTGGCGCGTACCCCCTTGAGTTCCGGATGCTGTTGCAGGATCAGGAATACTTCCAGCAGGGCATGCGGGTAATGCTTGAAGACCGTCGGGTACGCGATTTCCAGGAAGCCATGGTGCGACTGGAAGCGCTTGTTGATAACGACCGGCTCGCCGGGCCCTTCGGGGAACAGGATATCCTCGTAGAACAGCTGCAGCAGCATTTCATTCAGACGGCCGAGCGCCATGATGGTGCGGTAGTAGTCCTTCATGAACGCCTCGACGCCGAGCCGTTTCTCGTCGTCCCGGTAGCCCAGCTGTTCGGCCAGCGTACGCTGGTAGTCGAACAGCAGGCGGTCCTCGCCACGCCCGGTCAGCATGTGCAGCGCAAAGCGGATCTTCCAGAGCAATTCGCGGCGTTCTGTCAGTGCCTGGTATTCGGCCTGGGTGAGGAAGCCGCGTTCGACCAGTTCTTCCAGTGAGTCGGTCTCGAAGTGGCGGTTGGCCACCCAGGCAATCATCTGGATGTCACGCAACCCGCCCGGGCCTTCCTTGATATTGGGCTCGAGATTGTAGGCGGTGTCGTTGTACTTCATGTGCCGGATGCGCTGTTCCTCGCGCTTGGCGGCGAAGAAGTCGCGGCTTACCCAGATCTGTCGCGGGGAAGTGGCCTCCTGCATGCGTGCAAACAGTGCAGTGGAACCGGCCAGTAATCGTGCCTCCATCAGGTTGGTGATGACGGTGATATCAGCCTGTGCCAGCGCTACGCATTCTTCTATCGAGCGAACGCTGTGGCCCACTTCGAGCCCGATGTCCCACAGGAATGTCAGCAGTGCCTCGATCGCGGAGTTGTAACGCTCGCCGGCATCGTCCGGCAACAGCAGCAGCAGGTCGATATCGGAACCCGGCATCAGCTCGCTGCGACCGTAGCCTCCGACGGCGGCCAGCGTGAGTGCGTTCTGGTGTGTGCCGAGGTGCAGTTGCCATGCGTGTATCAATACCTGGTCGACCAGCCAGGAGCGCCCCTGCAACAGCGCATGGACGTTGGTACCGTCATGAAAATGTTGCAGGATGCGATTACGCCCGTCCTTCAGGCAGGCCTTGAATGCGGCCAGCCGGGCCGGCGGCCGGTCGGCGGGATGTTGCAGTGCGGAGAGATCAAACCAGGTGCTGTAGTCTGTCGTTGCTGGCGCTGTCGGGTTGTCGTTCATGCATGGACTGACGGGTCAGATTTCGTCGCCGGGCAGGCAGGTGAGCACCTCGTGACCGTGCTCTGTCACCAGGATGGTGTGTTCCCATTGCGCCGACAGGCTGTGGTCCTTGGTAACCACGGTCCAGCCATCGGGCAGCAGGCGGGTGTGGCGCTTGCCGGCATTGACCATCGGCTCGATGGTGAAGGTCATGCCGGGCATCAGGCGCAGCCCGGTGTCGGGCTTGCCGTAGTGCAGGACCTGCGGGTCCTCGTGAAACTCGCGGCCGATGCCGTGGCCGCAGTATTCGCGCACGATCGAACAGTGCTGTGATTCGGCGTGTTCCTGGATGGCGTGGCCGATATCACCCAGGCGTACGTGCGGCCTGACCATGTCGATGCCGATCTTCAGGCACTCGTGGCTGATGCGTGCCAGTCGTTCCGCAGCGACCGAAGGCTCTCCGACGAAAAATATCTTGCTGGTATCGCCGTGAAAACCGTCCTTGATCACGGTGATGTCGATATTCACCATGTCGCCTTTTTTCAGTTTCTTGTCGCCGGGAATCCCATGACAAACCACGTGGTTGACCGAGGTGCAGATGGACTTCGGGAAGCCGCGGTAATTCAGCGGGGCAGGGATGGCCTGCTGGACATCGACGATGTAGTCGTGACAGATTCGGTCCAGTTCCAGCGTGGTGATGCCGGCCTGGACGAACGGACGGATCATCTGCAGTACCTCGCCGGCGAGGCGGCCGGCGACACGCATTTTCTCGATTTCATCCGGGGACTTGATGGTAACGGGCATGTAACGTCCTGGTTGCTGGGATGGTCCGGTGCTGCAGGCTGCAGGGATCAGCCCCGATTGCCGGACAATTGAGTGTATGGTATAAAGGCGGGCTTGTTAAGTGGTCCAGTTTCGGTCCGCCCGACAAAATTCACACATGTGCCGGCACGTTCAGCAGGGTGCCCGGAAAGCCGCAAGGCAGAACGGGTTGCTTGAATGGGGTACATGGAAGACTAACCCTGACAATTTGGAGTACCTGAAAAATGGCAGACGTTACCATGCGCCAGATGCTGGAAGCTGGCGTGCATTTTGGCCACCAGACCCGTTACTGGAACCCGAAGATGGCCCCCTATATCTTCGGTGAGCGCGGCAAGATCCACATCATCAATCTCGAGCAGACCCTCCCGTTATTCTCTGACGCGATGAATTTCCTCAGCAGCATGTCCGCCAATGGCGGCACCGTGCTGTTTGTCGGCACCAAGCGTTCCGCCCAGACCGCGATCATGGAAAATGCCATGCGCTGTGGCATGCCGTTCGTCAATCATCGCTGGCTCGGTGGCATGCTCACCAACTACAAGACCGTGCGTCAGTCAATCAAGCGCCTCAAGGACCTCGAGGCCATGTCGAACGACGGTTCCTTCGAGAAGATCGGCAAAAAGGAAGCGCTGATGCTGACCCGTGAAATGGAAAAGCTGGAACGCAGCCTGGGCGGCATCAAGGACATGCGCGGTATTCCGGATGCCATGTTCGTGGTCGATGTCGGGTATGAAAAAATCGCCATCAGCGAGGCCAGGAAACTGGGTATCCCGGTGGTCGGCGTGGTCGATACCAATAACTCCATTGACGGGATTGATTACGTGATTCCGGGCAACGATGACGCGATCCGTGCCATCCAGCTGTATGTGGAATCGGCCGCCAGCGCGATCGACACCGGCAAGCTGAGCGTGGCGCACGCAGTCGCGAATTCCACCGACGAGTTCGTTGAGCTGGATGAGGATGGCGATGGCAAGCCGGCCCGCCGCAAGCCGCGTGGCGCAGCACCGAAGAAGGCCCCGGGCAAGGTAACCATCAAGAAGAAGGCGGTTGCGGAAAAGGACGCCGGCGCTGACGCGGCGGTTGCTGATGTTGCTGACAGCGGTGACGGAGACGCATGAGGCACGGTTTCAGCTTCACTACCTGATACGTATTTGCAGAGGAATTTGATATGGCAATAACCGCAGCGCAGGTCAAGGAACTGCGTGAACGTACCGGCTCCGGCATGATGGAGTGCAAAAAGGCCCTGGTCGACCACAACGGGGATATGGATGCGGCTATCGAGGCACTGCGCAAGGCCGGCATGGCCAAGGCCGACAAGAAGGCCGGCCGTATTGCTGCAGAAGGCCTGGTCGTTGTCGAAACATCCGATGATGGCAGGACCGCAGCCGTGGTCGAGGTCAATTGTGAAACCGACTTCGTGGCCAAGAAAGAGGATTTCCAGGCATTTGCCAGCGCCATTGCGCGGCGCGTGCTGAGCGACAATCCGGCTGATCTCGCCGCCTTGCTGGCCATGCCGCTCAAGGATGGTGACGCCACAACCATTGAAGACACCCGCAAGGGGCTGATTGCCAGCATCGGTGAAAACATTACCGTGCGCCGCTTTGTGCGCATCGAGAGTGACAGCCCGATTGCCAACTATACGCACGGTGTGCGTATCGGTGTGCTGGTCGAGTACCGCGGTGGCGACGAGGCGCTGGGCAAGGACCTGGCCATGCACATTGCCGCGCATGATCCGCGCCCGGTCTGCGTGTCCGAAGACCAGGTGCCTGCCGAACTGATCGCTGCCGAGCGTGACATCTTCACTGCGCAGGCGCGGGAAAGCGGTAAGCCGGACAACATCATCGAAAAGATGATCGATGGACGTATTCGCAAGTACCTCGCCGAGATCACGCTGCTGGGCCAGAATTTCGTCAAGAATCCGGACCAGACCATTGCCGGGTTGCTCGCTGACGCCGGTGCCAGCGTGTCACGCTTCGAGCGCATGGAACTGGGCGAGGGTATCGAGAAGAAGACCGAGAACTTCGCGGACGAAGTGATGGCGCAGGTAAAGGGCGGCTGATCTGGTTGCCTGCTGCGGCTGGCCCGAACCGGACGTCCGGCGGGTTTTCAGTCGGCAGGCATAGCCACGGCGGGGTCGGGATTCGACCCCGTTTTTTATGGCAATCCGTGCCGAAAAGTAAGACAATGCCGGCCGGGGCAGAAGTCCTGGAAAATCAAGCTATCTAACTGAATATCAAGGGCTGTCGATATGTTATACCAGCGCATACTGCTCAAGCTAAGCGGCGAGGCGCTGATGGGGCAGGGCTCGTTCGGCATCGACCCGGAGATCCTTGCCCGGCTGGCTGGCGAGATTCACGTCGAGGCCGGCAAGGGCGTACAAGTTGGCCTGGTTATCGGCGGCGGCAACCTGTTGCGCGGGGCCGGGCTGGCAGCGAAAGGCATGAACCGGGTTAGTGGTGACCAGATGGGCATGCTGGCCACGGTGATCAATGCGCTGGCCATGCAGGACGCGTTACAGCAGGCCGGCAGTGAGTGCGTGGTCATGTCGGCACTCACCATGGACCAGGTCTGCGAATCCTACAACGCGCGGCGCGCCATCCAGCATCTGCAAGCCGGTCGCGTGGTGATCTTCGCTGCCGGTACCGGCAATCCGTTCTTCACCACCGACTCCGCGGCCAGCCTGCGTGCCATCGAGATAGGCGCCGACCTGTTGCTCAAGGCCACCAAGGTGGACGGTGTGTATTCGGCGGATCCGGTCCGCTATCCGGATGCGAAATTCTACCAGTACATCCGATACGCCGATGCGCTGGAGCAGAAACTGGGTGTCATGGATGCCACTGCGCTGGTGTTGTGCAGCGAGCACGCCATGCCGCTGCGTGTGTTCAATGTTTTCAATCCCGGGCAGCTGGGCAAAATCATCGCCGGCGAGCAGATCGGGACTCTGGTCGAGTAGCAGGGGGGCAAGTAATGATCAAGGAAATCGTGCAGGACGCCGGTGTGCGGATGGGCAAGTCAATCGATACGCTGAAGCAGTCACTCAGCAAGGTGCGTACCGGTCGCGCTCATCCCAGTCTGCTTGATCATCTGCGGGTGGATTATTACGGCTCGGAAGTGCCGATTTCCCAGGTCGCCAATATCGGTGTTGAGGATGGCCGGACACTGATCGTTACCCCATGGGAAAAGCACATGGTGCAGGCGGTTGAAAAGGCGATTCTGACTTCAGACCTGGGGCTGAACCCGAACACGGCCGGTACCGTGATGCGCATTCCCATGCCGGCACTGACCGAGGAAACCCGCCGTGACCTGGTCAAGGTAGTGCGCCATGAAGGGGAGGCGGCCAAGGTCGCAGTCCGCAATATCCGCCGCGATGCCAACAGCGAGTTCAAGAGACTGCTCAAGGACAAGGAGATTTCCGAGGACGAAGAGCGGCGGGCGCAGGATGACATCCAGAAGCTTACCGACCAGCGCATCGGCGAAATCGACAAGGTGCTGGAGCAGAAGGAAGCCGAGCTGATGGCGATCTGACCAATGCCTGTCTGAACCAGTAGCGATATGGCAATCAGTGATACCCGAGAGGCAGGACGCGATTGAAATACCCAGATAACAAGTCCGGCAGCCAGCCGCAACACGTTGCCATCATCATGGATGGTAACGGGCGCTGGGCCAAGCATCGCTTTTTGCCGCGAATCGCAGGGCATCATAAGGGCATAGAAGCCGTACGTAGTGTCGTTCGCGCATGTGCCGACCGGGGCGTCGGTGCGCTGACCCTGTTTGCCTTTAGCAGTGAGAATTGGCGCAGGCCCGCAGATGAGGTGTCTTTGCTGATGCAGTTGTTTGTCAGTTCTTT
>CAJQOV010000066.1 GCA_905480065.1 uncultured Gammaproteobacteria bacterium
TCACCCTGCATACCAGCCTGTTCCTGGGCGCCGCACTGGGTGCCACCAGTGTCGCGATTACCGTCATGGTTCTGCAGGAACTGCACATGGACCACACCAAGGTAGCGCGCATCATCCTTGGGGCAGCGGTACTGGATGACATCCTCGGCCTGCTGCTGCTGGCCATCGTCAGCGGCATCGTCGTCACTGGTGGCATCGACACCGTGCAGATACTGATCGTGAGCGCCATGACCAGCCTGTTCCTGGCGGGCGCGATATTCCTGGGCCCTACGGTGCTGAAGTTCATCATTCGCCTGGTGCGCCATCTCGATCTCGGGGAAGCCAAGCTGTTTATCTCCTTCCTGTTCGTCATGGTACTGGCCTGGCTGGCCAACCTGGCGGGGCTGGCAACCATCGTCGGTGCCTTTACCGCCGGGCTGATCATGCAGGATGCCTATTTCCACCACTGGGGTCCCGAGCATGAACACAGCATCTGCATCAAGGACCTGATCATGCCGATCGAGGCCATCCTGGTACCGATCTTCTTCGTACTGATGGGTATCCAGGTGAAACTGGAAACGTTCATGGACAAGCAGGTGCTGATACTGACGGCCGGCCTGCTGGTCGCGGCGATTGCCGGCAAGCTGCTTGCCGGACTGGGTGCCGCGCGCGGCAGCAATCGCTGGGCCGTGGGTATCGGCATGCTGCCGCGTGGCGAGGTTGGCCTGATCTTCGCGGCCATCGGCAAGGGCCTGGGTGTAATCGGTGACGCGCTGTTCTCCGCCATCGTGCTGATGGTGGTGCTGACCACGCTGCTGGCCCCGCCGCTGCTGAAATACAGCCTGCAGCGCAGGCCCGGCGAATCCGGGGTATAGGCCACGGCGACGGCAACTGCTAAACTTCGCGGCTGTCCAGACAACGATAACCGCATGATTAACCTGAAACACCCCTTCAATCTCTGGCTGTTCCTGTTTGCCGTCTGGCTGATGCTGTCCGGCCATTACACGCCGCTGCTGCTGACACTGGGGCTGCTGTCGACGCTGCTGGTGGTGTTCATCGCCGCGCGCGCAGAGCTCATCGACCAGGAGATGCAGGTGGTGCTGATCAAACCGGGGGTATTGCTGTACTGGTTCTGGCTGGCTGGCGAGATCGTCAAGGCGAACATCGATGTCTGCCGGCGCATCCTTGACCCGCGCCTGCCGATCAGCCCGCGCATGATCCGGGTGCGCGCCACGCAGCAGACCGAACTCGGCCGCGTCACCTATGCCAACTCCATCACGCTGGTACCGGGCACGGTGACGGTGAGCGTCGAGGGTGACATGTTCACGGTGCATGCACTGACGCGCGAGACCGCGGAGGACCTTAAAGGCGGTGAACTGGACCGCCGCGTGCAGGATGTGGAGCAGCGCTTCTGATGTACAGCATCGCCACCATCCTGATACTCGTTGCCATCGCCGTCGGCCTGGTGCGTGCCTTCCGCGGCCCCACCCTGTTCGATCGCGTCATGGCAGGCAACATGATCGGTACGCTGACGGTGCTGCTGGTCGCAGTACTCGGCTTTATGAACGGGCGACCGGAGTTCCTCGATATTGCACTGGTGTACGTGCTGATTTCCTTCGTCAGTACCATCGCCGTGCTGCGCGTCTATGTCAGCCGCCACGGCGACCCGGATAGCGACTGATGCTGGACATGCTGCTGGACATCCTGAGCTGGATCCTGCTGCTGGGCGGCGCACTGTTCCTGCTGACAGGCGCCATCGGTGTGCTGCGCTTCCCCGACTTCTACTCGCGGCTGCATGCCGTCAGCGTGTGCGACACCCTCGGCGCCGGCATGGTGCTGCTCGGACTGATGCTGCAGGGTGGCCTGACCCTGGTCACGGTAAAGCTGATGCTGATCTTTTACTTCATGGTGTTCAGCGGCCCCACCGCGGTGCACGCCCTCGCTGAGGCTGCACAGGTGTCAGGACTGGACCCGGTCGAAGACGATCCCGAGGACGGCTGATGCAGTACCTGGTCGACATCGTCCTGCTGGGGCTACTGATGATCACCGGGTTCGCCATCGTGCGGATGCGCAGCCTGCTGGCGGTCACCATGCTGACCAGCATCTACAGCCTGTTCTCGGCGCTGCTGTTCGTGGTGCTCGATGCCGTCGACGTGGCGCTCACCGAGGCCGCCATCGGCGCCGGCATCTCCACCATCCTGCTGCTCGCCACGGTGGCACTCACCACGGAGTACGAGAAGGTACCGGGTCACCGGTCCCTGTTGCCGCTGCTGGTGGTGACACTGACCGGCGCGGCACTGATCTACGGCACGCTCGACATGCCGCATTACGGCGATCCGAATGCGCCCGTGCACCGCCATGTTGCACCCGAGTACATCGAGGATACGCCGGAGGAAGTCGGCGTGCCCAACGTGGTCACCTCGGTGCTGGCCAGCTACCGCGGCTACGACACCCTCGGCGAGGTAACGGTGATCTTCACCGCCGGGGTCGGCGTGCTTGCCCTGCTCGGGGTCCACTTGCGCAAGCGCACGGAGCAGCCACACGACTACAAGATGCTCGTGGTGCTGCGCGTCATCGCCAAGCTGCTGTTTCCCCTGATCCTGCTGTTTGCCCTGTACGTGCTGTTCCACGGCGATTACGGGCCCGGCGGCGGTTTCCAGGCCGGCGTGATCTTCGCCACCGGCTTCGTGCTCTACGCGCTGACCCACGGACTCGGCAACGCCGAGCGCGTCATCCCGCCCGCGCTGCTTGGCGTACTGGCGGCCGCCGGTGTACTGCTGTACGCGGCCGTCGGCATCGAGGGCATGCTGCTGGGCGGCAAGTTTCTCGAGTACAACGTGCTTGCCGATGACCCGGTCAGCGGCCAGCACCTCGGCATCCTGCTGATCGAGACCGGCGTCGGCATCACCGTCGCCGCGGTGATCCTGATCATCTACTTTGGCTTTGTCAGCCGCCGCCCCGGCGGGGCCGACGCACAGGACCCCTCATGAGTACCCTGCTCGGACACTACAACTACTGGATCGTCATCGTGCTCATGATGACGGGCTTCTACACCGTCATCGCGCGCCCCAACCTGGTGA
>CAJQOV010000067.1 GCA_905480065.1 uncultured Gammaproteobacteria bacterium
CTCGCCGCATCCGGACCCTGGTTCGTCACCGTCAAAGTGTAGACAATGCTCTGACCCTCATCCGGGGTCCCGACATCCACTACCTTCGTCGTCACCAGATTCGCCGAAAGAGATACTGCTGTGTCATCGCCGCCCCCGCCACCCCCGCAGGAGACAACCAGCAAGGCAGCAAACACAACATGCAGCATCCTGGTAACTCTTTTTGCCGTTTTCATGATAATCCTCCTGAAACGCTGATACCCGGCACCGGGTACGCCGGTACCTTTAAAGTTTTTTTATCACAAATGGCGGGGAATATATTAATGCAGATCAACCAGGTCAGAGATTTAACGCGGCTATCGTACCGGGACTGTCGCAACCTGCTGGAACAGGTCCAAGTCGCAACTCAGAAAAAGGTGTCAGAGCACATTTTTCCTAATATAAGCAATAAATGTGCTCTGACACCCTTTAATTTGACACCCTTTAATTTTTACTTTTCTTCTTAGCGCCTTTGCACCTTTGCACCTTTGCGCGAGATTTTTTTGAGCACGTTCGGACAACGAATCAGCCCGGCGGCCAGTGCATCGGGCGGCCACCCAGCACGTGCAGGTGGATGTGGTAGACCGACTGCCCCGCTTCCGGGTTGCAGTTCATCACCGTGCGATAACCACGCTCGGCGATCCCGGCCTCGTGCGCCACCTGCTTCGCGGCCAGCATCATCCGGCCTGGCAGGTGTGCGCTGTCCTCGTCGAGATCATTGATGGTGGAGACATGCTGCTTCGGAATGACCAGCACATGCGTCGGCGCCTGCGGATTCACATCGCGGAACGCCAGCACAGTATCGTCCTCGTACACCACGTCCGGCTTGATCTCGCCGTTTACCATTTTGCAAAACAGGCAATCTGTCATGTGTATTCTCCAAGGCGGTCATCGACCGCGATAGGTGCCGGGGTGAAAACCATCGCGCTTGATAAGCGCTCCTACAATCATACCCGGGGCCTTGTAGGAGCGGTCATCGACCGCGATAGGTGCCGGGGTGGATTGAGCTCCGGTGTGAAAACCATCGCGCTTGATAAGCGCTCCTACAAATATGTTCCAACGATAATCTCTGGCCCCTGTAGGAGCGGTCATCGACCGCGATAGGCGCCGGGGTGAAAACCGTCGTGCTAGATCTCGCGCCGTCCGGCAAACGCGTGTGACAGCGTGCCGCCGTCGATATATTCCAGTTCGCCGCCCATCGGTACGCCGTGCGCGATACGCGTGGTGCGCACCCCGTGCGCACGCGCCAGTTCACTGATGAAGTGTGCGGTGGCCTCACCCTCCACGGTCGGGTTGGTGGCGAGGATCAGTTCCCTGACTTCACCACCGGCCAGCCGTGTCTCCAGCAATTCCAGCCCCAGCTGATCGGGACCAATGCCGTCGAGCGGTGACAGGTGCCCCATCAGCACAAAATAACGCCCGGTGAAACCGGTCGACTGTTCCAGCGCCTGCACGTCAGCCGGCGTCTCCACCACGCACAACAGGCTGGCATCGCGGCGGGCACTGGCACACAGTGCGCACACCGGCTCCTCGCTGAGCGTGCGGCACACCGAGCAGTTGCCCACCCGGTCCATCGCCAGCGTCAACGCCTCGGCCAGTTGCCGGCCGGCGTCGCGGTTGTGCTCGAGCAGGTGAAACGCCATGCGTTGCGCCGACTTAGGCCCTACTCCCGGCAGGCAACGCAGGTTCTCGATGAGCCGCCCGATCAGGCGCGAGGTTGTCATGCAGGCGGCGTTAGAACGGCAGCTTCATGCCGGGCGGCAGATTGAGCCCGGCAGTCAGCCCGCTCATGCGTTCCTTGGTAGTCGTCTCGATGCGGTGTGACGCATCGTTGATCGCGGCGGCCACCAGGTCTTCGAGCATATCCTTGTCATCACCGACCAGGCTGTCGTCGATACTGACCCGGCGCACCTCGTGCTTGCCGGTCATGGTGACCTTGACCAGGCCACCACCGGACTCGCCGGTGACTTCCAGGTTCGCCAGTTCTTCCTGCGCGCGCTGCATGCTGGCCTGCATTTCCTGCGCCTGTTTCATCAGGTTTCCCAATCCACCTTTCATGCTCTTCCCCTCGACAGAAAAATATCCGCGTGCAGTACCCGTTACTGCACAACCCTCAATCCCGCGGCCGGATCGAATCCTCGAACACGGTCGCACCAAATGTATCCTGCATGGCCTTGATGGTGGAGTCACCGGCAATGGCGTCGACCGCGCGCCGCTGCCGCTCCTGCTGTTCGCGCTGCTGGCGTTGCGCCGGGGTCTCTGCGACCAGCTTCTCTTCGCGCGCCAGCTTGACACTGACCTTGCGCTCCAGGTGCGTGCACAATGACGCCTCCAGCTGTTGCAGGCGCGCAGGGCTTAACAGGTTTGCATGGGCATGCTCCATGGACAGCCGCACCACATCGCCATCGATCCCGTGAAAGGCACAGTTCAGCGCCATTTCCCGCACCATGCCCTTGACTGGCAGGCTATCGACAATCGCCAGCCAGTCATCGTCAACGCGGCTTGCCACAACCGGGGCTGGCTGCGGCGCTACCGACGGCGCCGGCACCACGGGTGCGGCAGCGCGCGCCGGCCTGGCCGCACGCCCCGGCGTGTTGCCGCGCGGCGCACTGGCCACCGGCTGCGCGGCACTGGCCTGCGGTCGACCCGCTGCCTCCGGGCGAAACGCCAGCATGCGTAACAGCACCATCTCAAACCCGCCCCGCGGTTCCGGCGCCAGCGGCAGATCACGCCGGCCGATCAGACCGATCTGGTAAAACAGTTGCACATCTTCCGGCGGCAAGGAGTCTGCCAGCCGCAGGATGGCAGCGCGATCACCGAAATTGTCGTCGATGGCATCCGGCAGTGCCTGCGCCACCGCGATGCGTTGCAGCACGGACAACAGGTCTGCCAGCAGCGCGGCATAATCCGGGGCGAAGTCATCGGCGCTGGCAACCTCGGCCAGCAGCGTGGCGGCAGCGCTGGCAGCCAATGCATCCAGCAGGCGGTACACCACGTCGCGGTCGATGGTGCCCAGCATGCTGCGCACTTCCGCCTCGGTCGGCTTGCCGTTGCAATAGGCGATGGCCTGGTCGAGCAGGCTGAGCGCGTCACGCATGCTGCCGTTGGCGGCAATCGCCAGCTGGCGGATGGCGCCGGCATCCGCCTCGATCTGCTCTTTTGCCAGGATCATCTCGAGCTGTGCGCCGATCTGCGCCAGCGTCAGGCTCTTCAGGTTGAATTGCAGGCAACGCGACAGCACGGTGACCGGCAGTTTCTGCGGGTCGGTGGTGGCGAGCAGGAATTTCACGTGCGGCGGCGGCTCTTCCAGCGTCTTCAGCAGCGCGTTGAAGCTGTGCCCGGAGAGCATGTGCACCTCGTCGATCAGGTAGACCTTGTAGCGCCCGCGGGTCGGTGCGTACTGCACGTTCTCGAGCAGCTCGCGGGTGTCTTCCACCTTGGTGCGCGAGGCCGCGTCGACCTCGACCAGATCGATAAAGCGTCCTTCACTGATTTCCCGGCAGGCGCTGCACTCCCCGCAGGGACGCGAGGTGACCCCGGTTTCGCAATTCAGCGACTTGGCGAAGATGCGGGCGATGGTGGTCTTGCCGACACCGCGGGTGCCGGTAAACAGGTAGGCATGATGCAGCCGGTCGTTATCCAGCGCGTTGACCAGGGCACGCTGCACGTGCTCCTGGCCGACCAGTTCTTCGAAGTTGCGAGGGCGCCATTTGCGCGCCAGCACCTGGTAACTCATGTGCGCCTGTGATGGTGGTTACCGCATGATAAGGAG
>CAJQOV010000068.1 GCA_905480065.1 uncultured Gammaproteobacteria bacterium
GAGGTATGCTTGCCAGGTGTGCAGGCAAGCCGTGACGGGGCGATTTTCTGCAGTTATTACTGTCGTTGCCTCTGCATTCACAGGATGGAATGCAGCGAGTTTGAAATTGCCGTGTGAATATATTGGAAAGAGTTGAAAGTAGCGTCTCCTCTCCCCCGGGGAGAGGGACACAGAAAGAGCTGAAAATAGCGTCTCCTCTCCCCCGGGGAGAGGGACAGAAAGAGCTGAAAGTAGCGTCTCCTCTCCCACGGGAGAGGGACAGAAAGAGTTGAAATAACCGTCCCCTCTCCCTCCGGGAGAGGGATAGGGTGAGGGGATAATGAAAGCGCTGGCAAGGAAGCTGCGCAGTCAGGCAACGGACGCCGAACTGTTACTCTGGAAGTACCTGCGTGCACGGCGGATGGCGGGCTGTAAATTCAGGCGTCAGTTTGTCATCGAGCCATATATTGTGGATTTTGTTTGCCTGGAAGCAGGGCTGATTGTGGAGGCCGATGGTGGTCAGCACATGGATCGACAGGAGCAGGATCGTAAAAGGACAGAATTTCTCGAATCGCGTGGATACAAGGTCATGCGATTCTGGAATAATGACATATTACGCGATACCCATGCTGTACTCGAATGTATCCGGGTGTATCTGAATCATATCCCCTCACCCCAACCCTCTCCCGGAGGGAGAGGGGGTAACAGTAGTGAGTGATACCGCTGTAACAAACAATTGAAAGGAGCCCGGTCAGGTGAGTAGCCTGGAGGAACTGGAACAGCAGGCAGTACGGGAAATCGCGGCAGCGACCGATGTCGCGCTACTTGATGACGTGCGCGTGCGATTCCTCGGCAAGAAAGGTTCGCTGACCGAACAGCTCAAGGAGCTGGGCAAGCTGCCCGCAGCACAGCGTCCGGCGGCCGGCCAGGAAATCAACCGGGTAAAACAGCGAGTGCAGGAATTGCTGGATGCGCGCCGTGTGCAGTTGCAGGCGGCGGCACTGGATGCGCAGCTGGCCAGTGAGACCCTTGATGTCACCCTGCCGGGACGCGGGCAATTGCCCGGTGGCCTGCACCCGGTCACGCTGACCATGCGCCGCATCGAGGCGCTGTTCCGTCCGCTGGGCTTTAGCGTGGCGGAAGGTCCGGAGATCGAGGACGACCACCACAACTTCGGTGCGCTGAATATTCCGGATCATCACCCGGCGCGCGCCATGCACGATACCTTCTATTTCGACGCGCATACACTGCTACGCACCCATACCTCGCCAGTGCAGGTGCGGGTAATGGAAGAGCGTGCGCCACCACTGCGCATCATTGCGCCGGGTCGCGTCTACCGCTGCGATTCCGATCTCACGCATACCCCGATGTTTCACCAGGTGGAAGGCTTGCTGGTGGACGAGGATGTCAGCTTCGCCAACCTGCGCGGGCTGTTGTATGACTTCCTGCGCGCCTTCTTCGAACGCGATGATCTTGATGTGCGTTTCCGGCCATCCTATTTCCCGTTCACCGAACCGTCGGCCGAAGTCGATATTCAGTGCGTGATGTGTTCCGGTGCTGGTTGCCGCGTGTGCAGTCACAGCGGCTGGCTGGAAGTGCTGGGCTGCGGCATGGTGCACCCGAACGTGTTCGCGAATGTCGGCATCGACAATGAACGCTATACCGGATTTGCCTTTGGCATGGGCGTGGAACGTCTCGCCATGTTGCGCTACGGGGTGAACGATTTGCGCCTGTTCTTCGAGAACGATCTGGGTTTCCTCGAGCAGTTTAACTGAACAGATTAGCCACAGAGAACACAGAGGGCACAGAGAAAAATATTCTGAATCAGGCGGGCTGGGTTACTGTTTACGGCAAATTATTTGCGAAACACTGATGCATGGCTGATGGCGAGAAACGAAGCAATCTCGCGGATCGATCATGCATTCAGGGAATCGATGAACAAGTCATTCCCGCTTGGGCGGGAATGACAGGCTTGGTCAGGCGATCCTGACAATGATTACTACCTTATGCAAGATATGGCGAGACAAGTGAATTAATCAGGCCTTCCTTAATACAGGGGACATGAATCAATTTTCTCTGTGCCCTCTGTATTCTCTGTGGCAATTTTGGATTGAATGGAACAATGAAATTCAGTGAACAATGGCTACGCACCCGGGTTGACCCGGCGGTCTCGACCGACGAGCTGGTCGAGCTGTTGACCATGGCCGGCCTGGAGGTCGATGCTGTCGAGCACCTCGGCGCAGGGCTTGCGGACCTGCGCGTCGGCGAGGTGGTTGCAGTGGAAAAACACCCGGATGCCGACAAGCTGCGCGTGTGCAGGGTTTCGCTCGGCGAGGGCGAACCGCTGCAGGTGGTGTGTGGTGCGCCCAATGTCGCGGTTGGCGGCAAGTATCCGCTGGCACCGGTTGGCAGCACGTTGCCGGGCGAGCTGAAGATCAAGAAGAGCAAGCTGCGCGGCGTGGAGTCGTTCGGCATGCTGTGTTCCGCGCGCGAACTGGGTCTTAGCGAGGATGCGCAGGGTCTGATGGACCTGCCAGCCGCGGCGCAGCCCGGTCAATCGCTGGTCGATGCGCTCGGCCTGGATGACAGCGTGATCGAAATCGACCTGACCCCGAACCGCGGTGACTGCCTGGGTCTGGAGGGCATTGCGCGCGAGGTGGGTACGCTGACACAGACGCCGGTCACGTTACTGGAAATCCCGGCAGTTACGCCCGGCTGCAAGGACAGTTTTCCGATCGAGGTGCAGGCGCCGGCTGCCTGTCCGCGTTACCTGGGGCGGGTGATCCGCGCTGTGAATGGCGCGGCACAAACGCCCTCGTGGATGCAGCAGCGGCTGACGCGCAGCGGGATTCGCAGTCTCGGTCCGCTGGTGGACGTGACCAACTACGTATTGCTGGAGCTCGGTCAACCCATGCATGCCTTCGACCTGGCGCGGTTGTCCGGTGGCATTTGCGTGCGCCAGGCCCGGGCCGGGGAAACCCTGACCCTGCTGGATGAGCGCGTGGTCAAGCTCGATGCCGGAACCCTGGTCATTGCCGATCACGACCAGCCGCTGGCCATAGCCGGCGTCATGGGCGGACTGGCATCCGGCGTATCCGCCAGTACGCACGATCTGTTCCTGGAGTGTGCTTTCTTCGCGCCCGAGGCGATTGCCGGTTGCGCGCGCAAGTACGCCATGCATACCGACTCGGCGCATCGATTTGAACGCGGCGTGGACCCGCAACTGCAGTCACGCGCGATGGAACGCGCCACGGGCCTGTTGCTGGAGATTTGCGGCGGCACGGCCGGCCCGGTGACCGAATGCGTCGCCACGCAACAGCTGCCGGCGCGAGACCCGATTCAGCTGCGCAAGGCGCGTATCCAGCGCATGCTGGGCATCCTGCCGGATGCTGACGAGGTGACCGCTATCCTCGCGCGGCTGGGCATGAACAGCGACACGCGGGATGAAACAGGCTGGCAGGTAGTGCCGCCTTCGTTCCGTTTCGATATTTCGATCGAGGCCGACCTGATCGAGGAGATCGGGCGTATCTATGGATATAACCGCCTGCCGAGTGTTTCCATGCGCGGCAGTCTCGACCTGCAACCGGTTCCGGAAACCGTGCGCAGTATCGAACACTACTGTGATGTGCTGGTGGCGCGCGGTTACCAGGAGGCGGTGACCTACAGTTTCGTTGATCCGCAAACACAGCAACGCATCGATCCGCAGCGTGAAGCCGTGCAGCTCGCCAACCCGATTTCCTCCGAGATGGCGGCGATGCGTACCAGCCTGTGGCCAGGCCTGTTGAAGGTCGTACAGCACAACATCAATCGACAGAAGCCGCGCGTGCGCTGCTTCGAGCATGGACTGCGTTTCTGGCGCGATGCTGGGGAGATTCGCCAGGAACTCATGCTGGGCGGAGTGGTAACCGGCACACGCCTGCCGGAACACTGGGATGGCAAGGCTGATGCCGTGGGATTCTACGATCTCAAGCAGGATGTGGAAGCGTTGTTGCAGCTGACCGGGCGCGCGTTCCGCTTTGTCGCTGATTCCCACCCGGCACTGCATCCCGGTCAGAGTGCCAGCATCCAGCTCGATGGCGTGACGATTGGCTGGCTGGGGCGTGTGCATCCGCAACTGGTGCCGGTACTCGACATCGACCCATCGACCTGCGTGTTCGAGCTGGAGTATGCTGCGCTGTGCGCGGGCCGGCTGGCGCGCTTTGCAGCGATTTCCCGCTATCCCTCGATTCGTCGCGACCTGGCCGTGGTGGTTGACGAAAAGGTCGAGGCGGGGACCGTGCAGGAGCTGGTGCGCGAGGCCGCCGGCGCCCTGTTGAGGGAGCTGGTAATATTCGATGTGTACCGGGGCAAGGGCATAGAATCGGGGCGAAAAAGCATAGCTTTAGGCTTGATTCTACAGGATAATTCCCGCACACTAACTGAGCAGGATATCGAATCCGTGGTCAGCCGGGTCACCGGCCGGCTTGGTGAAACACTTGGGGCATCACTGAGAGACTAACGCGATGGCACTTACCAAAGCAGACATGGCAGAAAGACTGTTTGAAGAACTGGGTTTGAACAAGCGCGAGGCCAAAGAACTGGTCGAACTGTTTTTCGAGGAGATTCGCGCAGCGCTGGAAAACGGACGCCAGGTAAAGCTTTCCGGATTCGGAAACTTTGACCTGAGAGAGAAAAACGAACGTCCGGGGCGCAACCCGAAAACGGGTGAAGAAATACCGATTTCCGCGCGACGCGTCGTTACCTTCCGTTCTGGCCAGAAACTCAAGGCGAGGGTAGAAGCATATGCTGGAAGTGAGTAATAACAACGAACTTCCAGTCATACCGGGCAAGCGTTATTTCACGATTGGAGAAGTCAGTGAACTGTGTGGTGTGAAGCCGCACGTGTTGCGTTACTGGGAACAGGAATTTCCGCAGCTCAAGCCGGTCAAGCGACGCGGCAACCGGCGCTACTACCAGCGCCAGGATGTGCTGATGATCCGCCAGATCCGCAGCCTGCTGTACGAACAGGGTTTCACCATCGGCGGCGCCCGGCAGAAGATGTCCGGTGAAGACGCAAAGGAAGATGTAACACAAAGTCAGCAGATCGTGCACCAGATCCGTGTCGAGCTCGAGGATGTGCTGCATTTGCTGAAGCGGTAGTCTGGTCTCCACAAGGGGGCAGAACACGATTTCTCCGGGTATGCAATGTGGATGAAAAGCGTGGTCTGTCCCCGGCAAAAGTTTCTATTCGGGGCGTAGCGCAGTCTGGTAGCGCACTTGACTGGGGGTCAAGTGGTCGGAGGTTCAAATCCTCTCGTCCCGACCAATTTTTCCCTATACCTGTCAGTTAATCAGGAATGCTTTCTCGAGGCATTCCTGCTGTTCAAAAATCCTCAGGACGGTGTTTTCGTCCAACCCCTCAAAGAACCTGGAATCGGGAGCGGGCCGGGTGTCGGTCAAGGACGCATGCCCGGTCAGGCGTCGATCACGGACTAGCGCCCCATGCGGCTGTTGTAGGATGCGGTGATGCGGTTTAACAGGTCAGGATCGCGCGTGGTGGCGCCCGAGGTATCGAACTGTACGCGCACGCCGCCATCGGCCTGTGTCTTGATATTGGCAGTACCGTCAATACCATTGCGAGTTCCCTGCGCGACACCTGCAGCACGGTTCTCGGCGGTGATCTTCACCCACTGGTCGGCCAGGGCGCCGATCGCCGCAGACCAAGGCCTGTCGAATTTGCTGACCGGGGTCGTTGAATACACGCCGGGTGCCGTCTGGTAGTAGGTGCAGCCGGTGGTGAATGCAACGGCAAGCGTCAGCAGTATGAGGAGTGTTTTCAGCATGGCGGTTCTCAACAGGTGCGCTGCGAATCCGGCAAGCATAACCTCCTGACTTCCCGGAATGCGAACTGAAAGTGTTGCCGGCGTCAGGCTGCTGTACCGAACCGAACGGGGCGCCCGGAATGGAGGCAAGGTTTGCCGGGAAGTACCTGTTTGCGCTGTACGCCAAGTTCCCTCCGTATTCGTTTCATGTAAAATCGAGCCATTGAAAGCAAAGCTGGAAATCAACGAGAGAATATTGGCAAGTCAGATGCAAGCGGAACAACCTATGAGAAAACTCATGTCAATTATTTCCAGGACGCTGCTCGTTACCCTGCTGTGTCTGTCTCAAGTGGCCGTGCAGGCCGAGGACGCCACCTTCAGTGAGGCTGAACTCGACCAGATGCTGGCGCCGATTGCGCTGTATTGCAGATAAGGAAAGTATGCCTGTATGCTGAATATCCTGAAAGCCGGGTATTAGTTGCAAGTAAAAAAGAAAGTAAAAAAGTGTCGGAACATTTTTTAACGCTTATGTCAGGAATATATGTGCTCTGACACCATTTCTTGTCAGCCAAAAAAGGCCCCTGTAATGAATAACATGACGAACAATCGAGATAGCAAATTTGAATCCTATATTAAAAGAGCCTGGGCGATTTATGCACTAATAATAATCGTCCTTATCGTTATATTGGTACTCTTTGTCGCTCAGGATAACGAAGAGAGATTTTTCTTCACAATAATGCCTGCAGCAGCAGCTTATGTTTTTCGTCCGACTAAAAGATACCTCGGCAAACTCATTTTCAAATTCACTGGTGTTTCTCAACCCTCAGAGAATGAATGAGCTCGCACTACCTGGTAAAACAAAAAGGGGTCGGTGTCATTTTCCTCTCAACAAAAAGGGGTCGGTGTCATTTTTCTTTCAAAGACAGTGTGCAATATGCTGTCCAGTGATGAAAAATGACACCGACCCCTTTTTGTTTTTTGTTTCAAAAATGACACCGACCCCTTTTTGTTCCCGTTACGCCGGTGATAGCGAAGCGCGCGTGACGCCGCGGATGATGACGGGTTAGATACCAGCAGCGCAGACTTTTACCAGATACCGAAATTGGCCGAGGTATCTTTTAGTCGGACGAAAAACATAAGCTGCTGCTGCAGGCATTATTGTGAAGAAAAATCTCTCTTCGTTATCCTGAGCGACAAACAGTACCAATACAACGATAAGGGCAATTGTTATTAGTGCATAAATCGCCCAGGCTCTTTTAATATAAGATTGATATTTGCCATCTTGATTGTTCGTCATGTTGTTCATTACAGCGTGCTTCTTGCGTATCACCTAGAAAATTGCCGTTCAAGGCTGAAATATCCCCGGAACCTACCGTTCCCTGGCTGACTGTCTACTTCCGGTTAGCCGCAACAGAATGCGACATTCAGGAATGATAATATATTAGGCGTCACTGGGGGTCTGGCTTTCATGCTGTCTCCTATCCGGCCATCCTGAATTATTTTCAACCCACCTTAAACTCAACCAATACCAGAACGTAATAGGAACCATCATCGCAAACCAGCTCCAGTCTTCAATCAGAAATATTTGTACGACCCAATCTCGGCCTGGGAACGATAGACTCCAAGGCATGCAATAAATGGAAAAGGCAACGCATACATAAATCAGCAACAATGCCCCCTTTCTCGTTTCGATACTCGAAAATGCTAGAAAAACCCATATGGGCATATTTTCTGTCTTTTCCATTGCTCTAGTTCCCGGTTTTAGCCAAAACACAACCTTTGTAGAAGACAAAAACGGCGACCCGAAGGCCGCCGCGTGATGAATCCCCACTGTGAAAAAATGCACAATATGTACAAAAAAAGCAGTGACAATTGGAATTAGTCTATCAAGTGATATCCGATAGATATATTGTGGAGACTACGTACATAGAGAACTAAACTCTGACGATCGACCATTTTATACATTAGCCTGTAGGTCGTATTCCGGCCAAAATGGACATTCCCCAAGTTCCTGTGTACTTCAGGAATGCCGCAACTGTTGCCGTTCATGCCTCGTGATCAGTATTCACACTTTCGGCCATTAACTGCTATAGCAAGCTCAAAAGTTCGACCAGAATATCATGAAGGTTATGTAGAGCCTGTGGGTCTTTTCATTGCTAGTCACTTAACAGCAGATTGAATTAGCTCTATTTTGGTCGATACCTGTCCTCAATATTAGCCTTGTTGGGCTCCTGTATATTCTCGAGATTCCTTATTTGTGCGACCGTTGTATCAATCATTTGATCATATAGCTTTAGAACATCTTTATCGAAGTCTTTGCTATGTTCCGCCTCATCACGAAACGAGAGCATATTCTGTAAGTGATTTCTTAGAATATGATTTGTGGCGCCTAGCATGGCCCGGTAAACATCTACTTTTTCATGTCTAGTTCGATGATCAGCGAATACACCAAAAGCCACGATCAATACAACTATTACGCATCTCATCCATAATTCGTTTAAATCAGATGGCAAAACTTCGAATCCCTGTTCGCCATATACAAAATGATGAACAATAGAGTCGAAGAACCAGAACAAGAGTGCAATTGATATTGAAATCGCAGTGAATTGGTATTTCTTTTTCATATCTTTTCGTTTCACCTAACAGCTGTCTTAGCCCCATAAGAATATATCGCCTCCATTCCGAATATCTATAACCTGACCTTGAATGTCTCCTATGGGTCCTGCTAATCAGAGTCCGGCTCGGGAACGACCAGTTTCAGTACCTTCCTGAACTACATGCATAAATGCTGTATGTCCG
>CAJQOV010000069.1 GCA_905480065.1 uncultured Gammaproteobacteria bacterium
CTGTTCGATATCTACAAGTTTCGCAGCATGGTGGTTGATGCTGAACAGGACGGGGTCCCACGCTGGGCCGAGAAAAACGACTCCCGGATCACCCGTGTTGGTAGTTTGCTCAGGAAATTCCGCTTTGACGAGATCCCGCAGCTGTACAACATTCTCAAGGGTGACATGAGTTTCGTGGGTCCGCGGCCCGAGCGCCCGGAGTTTGTGCAGAAGCTGGCCGAAAAAATCCCATTCTACAACGAGCGTCATCGGGTCAAGCCGGGTCTTAGCGGGTGGGCACAGATTCGCTATTCCTACGGGGCCTCCGAGGAAGATGGCCTGGAGAAGCTCCAGTATGACCTGTATTACGTAAAGAACTACAGCATTCTGCTCGATCTGCTGGTGTTGCTGCAGACAGCAGAGGTTGTCCTGCTGGGCAAGGGTGCACACTAGACAATCGTTCGTCCCCGTTTCCCACCTGCCTTTAGCCGCGAGCCTTCCTGTACGTGCGGCTGGCATTCTTCTGAAAGTTCGTTAATCCACTACTTCGGGTTTTACCGGCTGGTTCGGCGCACGCATTCGCGCCGGGCAGAGGTTACTGGCATTTCAGCATAATTATCCGGTTTTGTGACCCATGTCACAGATCGTATGTGTTGCCGGGCACTCAGTTTTTTGATGGTTTCTCCGATGATACAGGAAGAAGTTTCACTGTATCGATAGTCGTGTCCGGTCGGGAAGACTGGACAGATGGAGAAACACCGATGGCAACATGTCGCACGGGATGCAACCTGCTCAAGTGGCTCTTGCTGGCGGCAGTGGTCACTGTTCCCTTGTCCGGATGTCTTGGGACGAGTGAGGGTGATACGCCGGCCGCAGCCGCCCCCGGAGCTCCCGGTGTGGTTATTTCAGGCAGCGTTGGCGATGGTCCGGTAACTGGCGCCACGGTGACGGTGTACAGCAACAGCGGAGACATCCTGGGTGCCGTGCCCAGTGACGGCAATGCGTTTTTCAGCACCACCTTGCAGGTGGCGGATAACCAGTACCCGCTGCGACTGGTCGTCAGTGGCGGCATTGACCTGGTAACGGGTGCCGAACCGGATTTCGAGATGGTTTCGGTCATGTTGCAGCCATCTGACCAGCAGGTGAATATCAACCCGTTTACTACGCTGATCGTCAGTATTGCCGAGAACCTGCCCGGCGGACTCAACGCCAGCAATGTCAATGCAGCACTGCCGGTAGTGCTCGGAGAGCTGGGCTTTGGCCTCGACACGAGTGCGGTTCCCAATCCGATTACCACCCCGATCACCGGCAGTAATGTTGCTGACCTGGTCAAGGCAAGCGAGGCGCTCGGTGAACTGGTGCGTCGTACACGCGACCTGATCGCGGCAACCGGTCAGCCAGCTACCGGCGATACGGTGCTGGCCGCGCTGGCGGCAGATCTGACCGATGGCGTGGTCGATGGGGTCGGGGCTGCCGGTGCTGACCCGACCGTGGCGGCCGTGGCCAATGTGGCCTCCGGCCAGGTGCTGGTGGAGGCAATGAGCAACAACCTGCGGGTGGGTGGCGTGATTGCCACACAGGTTATTGATCAGTCCATTATCAGCACACATGCCGGCTCCGGCAGCCCGCAGCTGACGGATAGCGTGGTGATTACCGCGCAGATGATTCAGCAGGCCCAGGTGGCGATTGCGGCAACCCAGGTGCTGGACTCTGGCGCAGCCGTTGCCAATATTGCAGCAGGCCTTGCCAGCCTGAGCCCGAACAGCTCGCCAGGTACCGTTATGACGGTACTGCCTGTGGACACTACCATTGCCCTGAATGGTGCCGTCAGTCTGGTAGCGACGGCCAGCTCGGAAGAACAGGACGCAATCAACCAGGTGGTCGCCGCTGGTGGCATAGTGTCGCCCCAGGTCCCGGTCAATACGCCTCCGGTGATTACCGGTTCGCCGGCTAACTCGGTTACGGTGGGTGGCGCGTACTCATTTCAGCCGTCGGCCTATGACCTTGACGGGGACACCCTGTCGTTCGTGATTGCCAACAAACCGGCATGGGCCAGCTTTCATGCGTCAAACGGAAAGCTCAGCGGCGCTCCTGCGACCACAGACGTTGGCAATTACAGCGGGATCGTGATTTCAGTGAAGGATGGGACGGCTACCACCAGCCTGGCGAGCTTCTCGATTGCAGTGAACCAGGCCCAGCCACAGACCGGCAGCTTTACCCTGGGCTGGGTAGCCCCGGCTACACGCGCAGACGGCACCCCGCTTTCCCTGTCAGATATTGATGGCTACCGGATCTACTACGGTACGAAATCCGGGGTCTATACGAGCACTTATGATGTCACTGATGGCACTGCCACCTCGATAACGATTTCCAGCCTGCCGGTCGGTACCTACTTTATCGCAATGACTACCTACGACTCGGCCGGCATGGAGAGTGCCAAGTCTGCAGAGGTCGTGAAAAGCATACCTTGATCCGGGTTCACGATAAGCACCCGGTAATTTCAGGCTACTCCGTCCCGGGGGATTCCAGTTTTTCCACCCCCTCGATTTCCTTGCGTACCTCACCGACATGCAGTCCACCGGCGATAAAGTAAAACGCCCCGGCGACCGTGACCGGCAGCCACTGACAAACAAGAAAAAAGATACTCGCGGCAAATGCCGCTTCCTCGGCGATGCCAAACGGCTTGAGTGCAAAGACATAGGCGGCCTGAATGGCCCCGATATAACCTGGCGCATTGGGGACGGCGGCGGCCAGTGCCAGTACTGCCATCAGCACCAGGCTGATGGCCGGAGAGATCTCTGTGCCGTAGGCATAGAGGGATATCCAGATCATGCCGCCCATCAGCAGCCACTTCAGCAGCGACCAGACGGTCATCGCGGCAACCAGCTTCGGAGACCGGAGTGACGAAAAGGCGTGGATGATGTTTTCCAGTGTGCTGGTCAGGCGATGCTGGAAACGTTCCGGCAGGAAAGCGCCAATACGATTGCCCATGTTCAGGACCAGTGATGGTTTGTAGAGCACTACGCCAATCGAGGCGAAGAAGACAGCCAACAGCAGGGTAATGAACCACGCGCCAATCTCCAGTGACGCGGGTGGCGTAGTGATAGTGACCATGGCAAGCGCGTATAGCGACAGGATGGCTACCAGGTCGAAAATGCGCTCTACCAGCAGGGTAATGGCGATACTGCTTACCGGTTTCCCGTATCGGTGCGAAAATATGGCGATGCGAACCAGTTCACCCAGGTGGGCAGGCAGGACATTATTGGCGGCAAAGCCGATGACCATCGATGGTGTTACTTCACTGGTGGTGAATTTCCCCACCGGCCTCAGTATGAAAACCCAGCGCAGGGCCTTCATCCAGTAGAACAGCACCAGCAGCCCCAGGAACGGGACCAGTAGCCAGTAGTTGCCCCCCGACAGCAACGAGCCGAGTTCGGCAATATCCACGTCCCAGAGCGCATACGCCAGCGCAAATACCGTGACCAGTATGACAGTGATGAGAGAAAGGATTTTTTTCAAAGGTATATCCCGTTGTTGATTTGCGTTGTGCAGTTACCGGCAATTTTGCCGCAAAATTGAAAGCAGTATCCCTGTAGTGGACAGGTGTTGCTAACTGACTGTGTCGGTGACCGGTTTGTTGTGCTGGCCTATATGGACAGCACCACCGCCAGCACGCAGATCAACATGACGATCTGGCTGCCAATGTCCCTGATGGTGAATATCAACGGGTCGTCGTGCATCTCTCCGCGCCCGGTCTTCAGCCAGACCCGGCTGATCCAGAACAGCAGTGCGGGGCACAGTATCCATAATCCCTGGGGGTGGGTGTACTGTGCAACGATGTCGGGGCTGTTGATGTACAGCGCAATAATCAGTATCGACAGGTAGCCACTGGAAATTCCCATCATCTGCAGGTGTGCCAGGTCGGTTAACTGGTAACCGCGACCACTCATGGTGGTCCGGTCGGTTGCTGTCATCATCACCAGTTCCGAACAGCGCTTGACCAGTGCCAGGCTCAGGAAGATGAAGATGGAAAAGGCAAACAGCCAGAATGACAGGGTGACCTGGATTACGCTGGCACCGGCGAACACGCGCAGGGTGTAGAGTGATGCGAGCAGCAATACGTCAACGACGGCATAGGCCTTGAACCGGATGGAGTAGGCAGAGGTTGTCACCAGGTAAAGCGACAGAATGCCAAGAAATTGCATTGATATGGAATAGCCGATCGCAAGCCCCGCGACAGGTAGCAGACAGGCCATGAGGATGCCATGTGATAACGGCAGTTTGCCGGCGGCGAACGGACGTAGCTGCTTGCGCGGGTGCGCCCGGTCTGCCGGCAGATCAAGCAGGTCATTGAGGACATAGACCCCGGATGAACAAAGACTGAAGGCAGCGAAGGCCAGCAGCTCATGGCCAATCAGAGACGGGTTGGTAAATTTATGCGCGGTCAGCAGTGGCACGAACAACAGGACATTCTTGGTCCACTGGTACATGCGCATGGCCCCGAGATAGGCCAGCAGGCCGGTGCCGTCCGTGGTGAATACCTGCTCGATATCGGTAACGCGTCCGGCTGCTTTCAACACCCCGGTCGCAGGGTTGACGACAATGCCCCTGCGCGCGTGTTTCCAGATGGTGAGGTCGATTCTGGCGTTCGCGGCATAATCAAACGGTCTCGCGCCGGCCCATTGCCGGATCATCTCCAGTTTGCGTTTGCCGGAAATGTTCGAATGAGCGTCGCTGGCAATGACGCCGGAAAAAATGCCCAGGTGGTCTGCAATCCGGCCGGCCAGTTCATGATTGGATGCGGTGGCCAGCACCAGTTCCCTGTTGGTCGCCGATTCGTTTCTCAGGTACTCGAGGAATGGCTGGTTATAGGGTATCGCAGCAGCGTCGATGCCGGCGTGCTGAGCGATCATGTGCTTCATGTACGCCTTGCCGCCCCGGAGCAGCCAGAATGGCACCAGCAGGCACAGCAGGGGCCTGGTGCGCAGCAGCGTAAAGAACGACTCATACAGCAGGTCGGAGTTGATCAGGGTGCCGTCGAGATCGATAAACAGCGGAACGCCCGCCTTGTCTTGTTCGCTTATGCCTGACATGGACGGGTCACTCGGTTGATGTCTTGCCGGGCCCCGATACTTCCCGGGTGGCGGGTGGATTGTCCTGCAGCAGTTCACTGGCGGTGTAGGGTCCCCCGGAAACGCGGAAGCCGGTGCCTGTGACAGTCGGACCGTCGATCAGCCAGATGGTCCGGTTGCTGAATGTTTTCATCAGTGCAGTCCTGATTTCCGGGTTGCGGTCCCACGCATAGATGGTAGATCCCTGCTCGAGCACCGGCATATTGTATACGGCCGCGGACATGTAATCATCAAACCGGTTACCGTTTACCAGCACCAGGCTGTTGCTGAAATCGTACTCTTGCGCCAGGCGCCGGATATCAGGCCGCATATTGTTGTAGTGGAAATACTTGTCCATGCTGCGCCAGGGCATGAACGTGGTCATGCTGGCAACGGACAGGATCAGCATTGCGATGACGACCTGCGTCATGCCAGATTGACGGTCCGGCAGGCGCGCACCGATGACACAGGCGCCGCGCACGGTCAGTGCGATCACGGGAAACAGTGTCAGGAACCAGTAGCGGGCACCGTAGTCCGGCCCTCCGCTGAACCAGTACAGGGAATGCAGCCCGGCAACCACCAGCACGACAAGAAACAGCCGGTAATCCACTCCCTTTGCCTTGCCGCTGATGAACAGGATGAAGACCAGCAGCAGCGAACCGGTTACCCAGCCGAATAACTCGATATTCATGGCAAAGGTGTTCAGG
>CAJQOV010000070.1 GCA_905480065.1 uncultured Gammaproteobacteria bacterium
GGCATCGGCATCATGAACATCATGCTGGTGTCGGTCACCGAACGCACCCGCGAGATCGGCATCCGCATGGCGCTCGGCGCACGCCAGCATGATATCCTGTGGCAGTTCCTGCTGGAGGCGCTGGCACTCAGCACCACCGGCGGTGTGCTGGGGATCTTTCTCGGCCTGGGCGGTGCGCAGGCGGTTGCGCGTTTCTCCGGCCTGCCGGTCAACGTAACACCTGGCTCGGTGATCATCGCTTTCCTGTTCGCGGGGCTGGTGGGCGTGTTTTTCGGCCTGCACCCGGCACGCAAGGCGTCGCGGCTGCGCCCGATCGTGGCATTGCGCTATGAATAGGAAAGATGTCTGGATCTGGATTGCGGAACTCCATGGTCGGTAATTTCCCGGCTCGCAATAAACGTTCAGAGAATTCTGCGTCGCGTGGTTATGCGTATAGACCGTAAACGAAATGTGCGGCCTGGTTGAAGTGGCTGTCGGCTGTGTCTGCTACTGGCCAGGCCCGGAACTATCAGGATGAATGCCTGGGTCATTTAACCAGGTGGCGTGGTGCGACTCCTGCCGGGCTTCAGATCACTGCCATGAAAATCGCGACGTAACCAGTAGCAACCCGTTCCGGGTAATCGCTGTTTTCACATCACAGGGCTGCGCGGCTTGATTGACATAAGTCGGCATGAACCCCAGAATCAGCCACTATTTTGTGGGCTGGAACGTATCAGCTGCGTTCTGCGGACCAGATTATCTACTATCAATTGACAGGGAAGTACCATGACTCCTGCTAGCAAGAAAAAGACTACTGCGAAAAAATCCACCGGTAAAAAGGTCATCAAGAAAAAGATGACCACGAAGAGGGCGGTCAGCGCCAGCAAAAAGGTCATCAAGAAAAAGGTGACCGGGAAGAAGGCGGTCAGCGCCAGGAAGGCCCCGGCGAAGAAGCTCACAAGCAAGACCAGTAAATCTGCCAGGCCAGAAATATTGTCGGTAAAGATTGCGCCAGAGGAGCGCTGGAGACTGATTGCTACCGCTGCGTATCTCAAGGCGGAAAAGCGGGGGTTTGCATCGGGTAGCGAGTTACAGGACTGGATCGAGGCAGAAAAGGAAATTGATCAGCTTGTGTACGGATGATTGCGCCTGAAAGGCGGGTTACCTCAACTCTGGCGGAAAACAGGAAAAACGGGGAGAGGAATAATAGAAAGAAAAAAGGACAAACACCGCGGTTATCCGGCGCACGCTTGCACTCCTGCGATCAACCGGCAGGCGCAGCCTGTTTGAAAGATGGCCAGGTTCGAAATTGCTGCACCTCGGTCGTTTACCGGAATCCCGGAAACATTACGTTGTAGCCGGTACAGGAAAAAACTGCTGAATTCAGGTGGACGGGTGGTGGGTCTTCCGGGCACGACCCGGGCCAGTCCTTTTCCGGCATGCAGGTGCAATCACCTGACGGGGATAGCCAACCCAAGCGTGAAGTTCGGTGTCTTCGACTAAATACAAAACCGTGATATGAATCAGTACCCTTGAATTCAGCAACCAGGAGGATAAAGGGTACTGACACAGCGTATGCGCCCGCTAAAAGACGAATCCCGGATCAGCGCCATTCAGGGTATCGTCATACAGCACACCATTGCGGGTAACGCTGTTGATCGTGGTCGTATAACTACCTTGCTTCGCGCCGCCGACCCGCGCACTCAGCTGACCGTTGGAATCGGTCGTACCGATAAAGCTGCGGAACGGGGCACCATCCAGGTTCAATGTGAAGACAACCTCGGCGCCGGGAACCGCGTTGCCTGACAGGTCGCTTACCGTGAGGTACACACGCAGGTTCTTGAAAATCAGTTCGTAGGAGATATTCGATACAAGCACGGTGACGGCTGTGGCCCGACGGATGCTGGTGCTGGCGGAATCGGTCAGGCTGCGACTGTCGGTGACAGCGACCGTAACCAGGGAATCCGTATCCAGCGTAAGGCCGGAAATATCGAGGGGAATCGCATAACTGCCTGCGGTTTCGGTTATAACCGGCACCAGGACAGTACCGTCGACGGCGACGACAAAGGCAGATTGCGCGAGGCCTTGTACGAGATCCCCGTTCTCATCGCGCGGCGAGACCGTCAATATCGCCTGCGTGTCCTGGTCCGTGTAGCTGGATTTGTCCGTTGTCATTGAAACGGTAAGGGCGGGGTCCGGTGCTGTGATCAAGCCGAGCACCGCTTCGGCATCCACCAGCGGTTCATGAATGCCGTCGTTATCGCCGGCCATAATAATGGACTCGCCGCTGCCCAGCAGGGCAGCCCGGATAGCACCGGCCGCTGTGGCCTTGGTCAGCGACCCCAGTTTCTGTCCAACGTACAGTGCCGCAGCCCCGGCGACGTGCGGGGAGGCCATGCTGGTGCCACTGAAGGTGGCGTATTGATTATTCAGATAGGTGGAATAGATAGAGTTGCCGGGACCGGCCATGTCCACATCGGCGCCGAAGTTTGAAAACGAGGCGAACGCATCATTGGCCGGGTTCATCGCGGAAATGGTGAACACCGAGTCGTAGGCCGCCGGCACGTGTTTGGCCGCGTCGTCCGTTTCGTTGCCGGCAGCCACCACGACAAAGCAGCCGCTGGCCACGGTCGCGTCGAAGGCGCGCCGGTAGGCACTGTCGGTATCTGAGCCGCTGCCGCCCAGGCTCAGGTTGGCGATATGAATCATGCTGGCATAGGATGCCGCGGCATTGTTGTGGGCGGTGATGAAATCCAGCGCGGCGATGATATCGGCACTGCTGCCCATGCCCTGTTTGTTCAGCACCTTGAGGGAAACCAGAGTAGCACCCGGAGCCACGCCGATGACGCCTGTGCCATTCGCCGACGCCGCGACGATACCTGCCACGTGCGAGCCATGCCCATGATCATCCTCGCCATTGACCGTGGTCTTGCCTTTGCTGATGAACGTGTTTGACAGCGTAGTGTTCATCCGGGCCACCAGGTCGGTGTGAGTCAGGTCGATGCCGGTGTCAACGATTGCTACCGTGGCGCCTGCGCCGGTCGCGCCGCTTGTGTGTGCCTGTTCCGCATCAATGCGATCGACACCAGTGGGCAGGCTATCCGCTATGGCATATACTTCCCGGGCGGCTTCGATCAACTCCACATTGGGTGTGTTTGCCAGGGCCTGTACTGCCTGTGGGCTCAGTGGTGCGGCAAACCCGGGGAACACGGCACGGTAAATGTGTCCCGCAGCGTGCAGTGTGCCGAGGCGCTCGGCCTGCTTCACGGCACCAGGGGCTGACTTCAACACCACGATATAGACCGGGTGGCCCGCCGCGTCCGGATCCGCGAGCGCCTGGGCGGCCAGGCCCGGGGACAGAGCCGCCGCGAGCAGCAGCTTGAATATAAAAGAAAGTATGCGAGAACAACCCGGTAATTTATTCATCTTGATACACCTAATAAGTCCCTGCAGGCTAATCGAGCGTACTCCGGAGGTCTATAGTCTAAAAGTCCATGTCCGAAAGTTTATAGAGATCAACATGCCGTTTGTGTTGCTGTTTGCTTGCAGCGACCTGGCCACCGTAGCCAGCGGACCTTACACATGGCTGCTACCGGGCAGGGCGGATAGCGTACTGGCAACCAACCGCTATCTTCATGCGTGGCTCTCGTCTGCTAAAACAGCTTCAGCCTGCCTGTATCAAGCAACTGCAAGGATTACGCAGCTGCAGCGCGTTCTGTAAGTAATGCCATAATCTTGTCTGGAATACTTTACATAAAGCAACCAGTCATCTGTCGGGGTAAATATCCTAAGCCTCTGTTAATATTGCTTGTATATGATTATTGCATGATTCTTGCTATGTTATGTTGATAGGCTGGTTACTGCCAATCTCGCTAATCGAATAACAATTTCAGTTAAATGCTACATACGCTGAAAAAATCACTACGCGCGGGTTTGTTGGCTATTCCATGCATTGCCCTGAGCGGTGTGCTGCATGCTGATGACAGTACATACAAGTCACTGACTTACAAACTGCCTGATTACACTCCACTTCAGTATGGAAGCAGCAATGCAAGACGGTCCGGTAGTTCCTGTTGCAAGCCCTCCGGCTTCACTGGCCGTGGCAGCACTAATATGAATGACAGTGCGCAGTCGTGCGCGAGGTTACTGGCAGACCACCTGCCCCTACTGTTTATCTCTCTCTAATGCATTCAAGAATCCATTACCTTTCGCTATTGTTTTTGTTCTGCTGCTGCGGGAACGCACTTGCTGATTATAAGGACGACATCGGTTATACCCGGTTGCTTGTTGAGCAAGGTGCGAATACACCAAACGGTAGTGGCGTGCTTGTCACACAGGTGGAGGGCGTGAATACAACATCGCCTGCCTACATGCCAGATGTGAATGATGCGCAGTTCACCGGCAAGTTGATCACCGACAGATCCGGCGCGAATCCGAGCGGTTCATTCAGTACACACGCAACAAACGTCGGCAGGCGGTTCTATGGTAATACTTCATCCATTGCACCGTCGATCAGTAGGGTTAATGCGTACGGAGCGGGTGGCTGGCTGGGCGGTGATTACCTGCAAACTACCAACCGGCGTTCAAAACCGAATGTTGTGCCTGACCGAATCGCCAATCACAGCTGGGTCGGAGATACAACTGACGACGCGGTAAATTTGGATATTGTCAAACGGGTGGACTGGCTGGTCGAGAATGATGAGATTATCCAGGCCGTTGGATTGAAAAACAGTACAAGCGTCAATTTACCGCTGCTGAGTGCGGCCTTTAATATCATTGCTGCAGGTGTAACCGACGGTGTCCAGGGCAGAGGCACCGTTGCACTGGCGGCCCCATATGTTTCCGGGCGCATTCGCCCTGATCTGGTTGCTCCTTTTGGGTATACGAGCGACTCTACTCCCGTGATAGCCGCGGCTGCAGCCCTGCTGGTGGAGGTGGGTCATTCCATCCCCTTGCTGTCAACAGATCCGGCAGTCATCTCAACGTCCAGTCGTGCCGGGAACATCATCTACAATGCGGAACGCTCCGAAGTCGTGAAGGCCGTGCTGATGGCGGGGGCGGACCGTATAACGGATAACAGCACCAATCCCGATCCAACTACACCCAAGGATATTACCGATTACCGCATTGACCCTGCGAATCAGTCCGCTAACGGTCTTGATGTCCGTTTTGGGGCCGGCCAGGTTAACATCTACAACAGCTTTCACATCCTGACGGCAGGCGAGCAGAACAGCGCCGAGGATGAGAATGGTGCTGGCGGCCATATCGGATCGTCCGGCTTCGACTACGACCCGTCCTTTGGTAGTGGTGGCAGTAATGTGACAGGGTCATACACTTTTACAACCGGCACCAGCCCGGCCATGCTGACGGCCGCACTTGTCTGGAATATCGACGTTGCAAATGGTGGCAGTAATTCTTTCCCGGGCGCGGCAACATTATATGACATGGATCTGCGCCTGTATGATGAAACCGGCGGTGGTCATGTGCTGGTGGTGGAGTCAGTCAGCGCGATTGATAACACCGAAAATCTCTGGGTACGGCTGGACGCTGGTAAAGACTATCTCCTGGAAGTGACGCCCAAGGCGGGGCAGGCATCCTTTCAATGGGATTATGCACTTGCCTGGCAAATGACGGTTCTCAATAACCCGGTTGATCTCAGTGGCACTATAAAAACCGCGGGTGGCCAGGATATTTGTGCCATGGTATTGGCCAGCGGTCAGTATATGTTCTCATGCAACCCAAATGGTGTTTTCTCGCTCACCGGGCTCCCGCGTGGGGCTAATGGCACGGTAAAACGCCAGATCTATGCTGATGGCTTCTTTCCAGAAATAGATATCTTAACGAACTCGGTTAACCAAGCGGTGGTGATGACACCTTCGGGCAGTTGCCCAAGCTATAACACACCGTATAGTCCCGGTGTAAATCCGGGTTCAGCCGGGAAAAGTGTCGTTATCTCAGGGACAATACTGCTTCAGAATACCCAGACACCGGTCTGTGCCATGATCCTCGCAAGTGGCCAGCACGTGTTCTCTTGTGATGGAACCGGCAGCTATACGTTGCGTATACCCCTGGATATCAACGGGCAGTACAAACTGCAGGTTTATGCCGATGGATTCGCACCTGAAACGCAACATTTTGATGAGTTCAGTACGAATAATGTTGTCAGGATGGCGCGAGCAACAGAATGTCAGGTTCCATGAATTGCCCCTTTGGTTCCCAGGGAAACATTCTTTGTTCAGGGTGAATGCCGGGTATTGGTAAACTGTCGAAGAACAAAAAGGGGTCGGTGTCATTTTTCTCTCAAAGACAGTGTCCAATATGCTGTCCAGTGAAGAAAAATGACACCGACCCCTTTTTGTTCTTTTTGTTCATGCTCACTCGAAACCGGTGAATGCTCGCCGGCCGGGTCTAGCGGCGCTGGTGCATCACCATCTTTGCCGCCTCGAACAGGCACAGCATGCCGGCGCCGATCCCGAACGCCAGCAAACCCTGCGGGAGCGATGGCGGACGGAAGGTGAATGCCGCGGCAATGGCGGGAACACCGGTAATTATGGCGAGTCCCAGCAGCGTTCCGCCAAGTACCCACGCGCTGACCGCTGACAGGCCGGCGAACATTTCGCGCCACCCCGACTGCGGACGGCGGGTTGGGAAGATGAGCGCGGCGTTCGCTGTGACCAGCACGACGAAAGCCAGTGCTCGGGCTGGCTCTGCGGCGGAACCATGTGCCAGCAGCCACCAGTAGTACGTGGCGACGATGAGGGTCACCAGGCCTCCCTGGACCAGGCCGAGGACAAGTTGCCGCGCGGAAATCAGCGATTCGGCAGGGGAGCGCGGTGGCTGATCCATCAGCCGGGGGCTGCCGGCCTCGGCCTCGAACACGATTGAACAGGCCGGATCGATGACCAGTTCCAGGAAGGCGATGTGGATCGGTGCCAGAATCAGCGGCATCCCGAACAGCAGCGGCAGGATGGACAGGCCAATGATCGGTATATGCACTGCCAGTGTATAGACCAGCGCCTGGCGCAGGTTGGCGAAGATGCGCCGCCCCAGGCGGATGGCGGCAACGATCGCCGTGAAGTCGTCCTCGAGCAGCACCAGCGAGGCAGCCTCGCGGGCGACGTCGGTGCCGCGCTTGCCCATGGCGATGCCGATATGCGCGGCCTTCAGGGCCGGGGCGTCGTTGACCCCGTCGCCTGTCATGGCGGTTACCTCGCCGTTGGCCTGCAGCGCAGCGACGATCGCAAGCTTCTGCTGTGGCGAGACCCGCGCAAAGACGTTCACCGTCGCGATGTGCTGCGCCAGCGTGGTGGCATCCAGCCCGGACAGATCGGCACCCGTGAGCACCTCCTGGTTGTCGATCCCGGCACTGGCGGCAATGGCCAGCGCCGTGTGCGGATGATCACCGGTAATCATGACGACACGAATGCCGGCGCGATGGCATTCGGCGACCGCACCCGGCACCTCCGCGCGCAGCGGATCGGCAAGCCCCACCAGGCCGATGAACTCGAAGTCGAAATCGTGCTGGATCTCGGGCCAGCTCATGCGCACGTCGGCCTTCGCCTTGGCCACGCCCAGCACGCGCAGGCCGCGGCCCGCCATCAGCTCCGCCTGCTGGCTCACGCGTTGCCAGTCCGCCTGCGCCAGGTGGCAAAGGTCGGCAATTGCCTCCGGGGCGCCCTTGGTGGCGACGACATCGTGTCCTCCGCTAGCGCGACGCCACAAGTGGGACATGGCGAGCAACTCCTGGGAAAGCTCATATTCCCGCGCCAGCGACCAGTCCGGATGCAAGTGTTCGGTGTTGGCAAGATATTCGTGCGCAAAGCGATGGAAGGCCAGCTCCATGGGATCATGGGGATCGATTTCGCTGGCCAGCACGGCGAATTCGAGCAGCTCGTGATAGGACTCGGGCAACTCGCCCGCCGCGAGGTCGGCGGTTTCCATGATCTGACCGCCAACCGACAGTGCGGCCACCGCCATGCGGTTCTCGGTCAGTGTGCCGGTCTTGTCCACGCACAGCACCGTGGTTTCCCCCAGGGTCTCGATGGCATTGAGACGGCGTGTCAGCACCCGCTGTGCGGCGATGCGCCGGGCGCCCATGGCGAAGAACACGATCATGATGACCGGGAGCTCCTGGGGCAGGATGCCCATCGCCAGGGTGATGCCGACGAGCAGTCCATCCATCCAGCCACCGCGCAATATCCAGTACAGCACAGCCAGCGCCAGGCACAGGCCGATGCCGATCACTGCCAGGCGCTGCGTCAGCCGCACGATCTCGTCGCGTAACGGCGAGGATTCAGTGGTGATGTCCTGCAGCGACTTGCCGATACGTCCTATCTCGGTCCTGCTGCCGGTCGCGGTAACGCGCATCACCCCCTGTCCGCGCACCAGCAGCGCACCGGCGAATACCTGGTCGCCGTGCGGAAATTTCGCCACGGCCGCGGATTCGCCGGTCAGCATCGATTCGTCGGCGGCCAGTTCGTGAGCCTGCAGAACCACGCCATCGGCCGGGACGCGGTCGCCCTCGGCCAGGATCACAATGTCGTCGAGTACCACCTCGCGCCCGGCGATACGCGTTGGCACGCCGTCCCGGATCACCAGCGCACGCGGGCTGGAGAGATCGCGCAGGGCTTCCAGAGCGTTCTCGGTGCGCCGTTCCTGGAGGATGGTGACAGCCATGATGATGACCACGAATCCCAGCAGGATCATGGCGTCGTGGGCGTCACCCAGGGCAAGATAGATGGCCCCGGCGACTATCAGCAGCAGGAACATCGGCTCGCGCGCGACCTCCGCGGCGATAGCGGTCAGCGTGCGGCGCTGCTCCGTGCCGAGTTCGTTCGGTCCGTCGGCAGCCAGTCGAGTCGCGGCAGCCACCTGACTCAGTCCCGCGGGGAATTCAGTATTCATGGCCTCATGTTACAGGTTGTTATTGCCCGGGTAAGCGCGGCGCTGCTGGCCCGATGCGGGTTTCAGGCGCGCGCTGTACGGCTGCAGAAATATATCACTTCGCACACAAACAAGTACGCATACAATGGTAAGCACGGGCAACAGGAACGGGTGGTTTGGTGAGAGAGGAAAACCTGTCTTTGCGGGCAAAGTACAACATCACCGCGATGTTCTACGACCTGCTGGATTATCCATGGGAGCGGATTTACCGAACATGGCGCCCATGGTTGCTGGGCGATTTACGCGGCAGGGTGCTGGAAGCAGGGGTGGGGACAGGAAGAAATTTCCAGTACTATCATGAGAGCGTTGAAGTAACGGGCATCGATCTGAGTGATGTCATGTTAAAGAAAGCCGCCAAGAAAGCCAGGCAGGCCAAATGCAGGATTGAACTTCTGCATGACGATGCCAGCGTTATGCACCTGGTCGATTCCAACCACTATGACTGGATAATTTCCACCTTCCTTTGTTGTGTCATGCCGGATGAATTGCAATCCATGGCAGTGGAGCAGTTTGGCCGTGTCCTGAAGCCGGGCGGGAAATTCAGATTGCTGGAAATGATGTATTCAAGAAACCCGAAAATAAGGAGACGCCAGGAATTTTTCACGGCTTTTGTAGAAACGGTCTATGGCGCCAGATTTGACAGGAATACAGTGCAGTACCTTGAGCAATCTGATCAGCTCGAGATCACCAGCAAGCGTTTCCTCAAAGATGACGTCTACCTGTTTATCGAGGGTATCAAGAAAGCATGATGATGCGCCGCTTGCGGTAACAAAAAGGGGTCGGAGTCATTTTTCATCACTGGACAGCATATTGCACACTGTCTTTGAGAGAAAAATGACTCCGACCCCTTTTTGTTACGGGAGGTAGAGCAACGCAGGAGCAGTTGCCGAGGGGATCAAATCAAGTCAACTACCTGATTTTCTATCCCCTCATCCTGTCCTTCTCCCGGAGGGAGAAGGGACGTACTGTTTATACGGGAATGTATAGCTTTCATGTCCTGTCGCTATCAACCGCTCCGTGCAATACGTTCATTCATGGACTTACTGTAGTTTCAGTACATGTAAATGGG
>CAJQOV010000071.1 GCA_905480065.1 uncultured Gammaproteobacteria bacterium
CTGCCGGTTGTGTTTACGGTATTTTTTGCCTTTTTCCCTTCCGGTCTGGTGTTGTACTGGGTGGTTAACAACACGCTGTCCATTTCGCAGCAGGCTGTCATCACCCGTCGCATCGAGCGCGGCGGGAAGTAGCCACACTACCCGGCCGGTCCGCGCCGTCACCAGATGACCGGCATCCCGACTGATACAATTGCCGCGCTGGCCACCGCCCCCGGTCGTGGTGGTGTCGGCATTGTTCGGGTGTCCGGCCCCCGGGTGCCGGACATTGCCAAGGCCCTGGTGGGGACATTACCGGAGCCGCGCCACGCCCGGCTGGCTTCATTCCGGGATGAAAACGGTTTTCCCATCGACACCGGACTGGCCTTGTATTTTCCGGCGCCCGCCTCGTTCACCGGAGAGCAGGTACTGGAGTTGCATGGTCATGGCGGTCCCGTAGTCATGCAATTACTGCTCGCCCGGGTGTTGTCACTGGGTGTGCGTGCGGCCCGACCCGGCGAGTTTTCCGAACGCGCTTTCCTCAACGACAAGCTCGATCTGGCGCAGGCGGAGGCGATCGCTGACCTGATCGACAGTGCGACCGAGCAGGCTGCGCGTGCGGCGATTCGGTCACTGGAGGGCGAATTCTCCAGGCAAGTGCATGCCATTACCGAAGCACTCATCCAGGTACGCATGTATGTTGAGGCGGCGATCGACTTTCCCGAAGAAGAAATCGATTTCCTCTCGGACGCCGGGTTGCAGCAACAGTTATTTCAACTGCGCGCTGATTTCCACGAGTTGCTGGCCCGGGCGTGTCAGGGACACCTGCTCCGTGACGGATTAACCCTGGTAATTGCCGGTCGGCCGAATGCTGGTAAATCCAGCTTGCTGAATGCCCTGTGCGGTCGTGACAGTGCAATAGTGACGGATATTCCCGGAACTACCCGGGATGTCTTGCGTGAACACATTCAGCTGGATGGCCTGCCCTTGCATCTGGTGGATACCGCCGGTCTCCAGTCCAGCACCGATCCAGTGGAACTGGCGGGCATGGCACGTGCCCGTAGTGCCATGGGTAGCGCAGACCGGGTGCTGCTGCTGGTCGACGACGCCGTCGGCTGGACGCTGGCAGATGATGAGATCGTCAGCCAGCTTCCGGCCAATGTTGCCTGCACCCGGGTATATAACAAGATAGATCTGACCGGGCGCAGGCCGGGCGAGGTACCCGGTATGGACCCGCCTGCGCTGGCCATTTCGCTGCAAACCGGCGCCGGTATCGACGAGCTGCGCGCGTTTCTCAAAGGCAGCGTCGGCTTCAAAGGGTTTACCGAGGGTGGCTTCAGCGCGCGGCAACGTCATCTGGATGCCCTGCGTCGTGCGCTGAACGCACTCGATTCGGGCATAACCCGGCTGACGGAGCAACGCGCCGGGGAGTTACTTGCCGAGGAATTACGCCAGGCCCAGACCGCTCTGGGCGAAATCACCGGCGCGGTCAGCAGTGATGCGTTGCTCGGAAGAATTTTCAGCAGCTTCTGTATCGGTAAATAATCCGGCATCCGATCGACAGCCGAATACCGGTTAATCCTGAGGTATCCACCAATAATCTAGTCAGCCAGCCCTGGCTACAGCCGGCAAGGACCGCCAGATGGTGAATAATTAGAGATAGCCATAATTATATGGTTTTAAGTATTACAGTTTAAATTTCTATAATTCAGAATGTTATAGATTATCCAAGTGGCGCACGATCATCCATTCCCTGTGATTTGTCGGGTCAGGGTGTCTTTCCATAGTAAATGTATGACTATTTGCAGCAGCTTGATCAAGCGGCAAAAGACGATGTATAACTTGCTGTATTTCAATTAAATATAAATATATTGCTGTATGGATTTATATAGTAGACTTCATTTATGTCCACGATAGCCAAGCCCTCGCTGCGCGAACGCAAATTTGCCCGTACCCGTCTGTCGCTGGCCGATGCGGCCACACGGCACCTGGAAGCGGCTTCCTTTGATTCGCTCTCGGTCAAGGCACTCTGTGAGCGGGTGCAGATTTCCGAGGCAACTTTTTTCAATTATTTTCCACGCAAGGAAGATCTGATCATTTACCTGGACCGGTTGTGGACGCTGGAATTGAACTGGTATGGCCGCCAGGCGGCGGAACAACAAAAGGGGCTGGCCGTCATCGAGGCCCTGTTTCGCTACACCTCGATCCAGATTCAGAAAAAACCCGGCCTGATGGGCGAGATTATTGCCCATGAAGCGCGCGCGCGCGAGCGCAGCCAGGGCATGGAAATCACTACCGCAGAACGCCTGATTGCCTTTGCTGACCTTGCCGGCATAGAGGCGCTGCCGGACGACAGCCTGGAAAGCCTGCTGCGTAACGCGCTGCAGGCAGCGATTGATCGCGGCGAGCTGCCGCCGAATACGGCGATCTCAGCCGCCATGGTCGCACTGGTATCGATTTTTTATGGGGTACCGCTGGCAATGCAGCATGCCAATCCGGCGGCTATTGGTGCCATGTACCGTCAGCAGCTGGCACTGCTGTGGGCCGGATTGCGTACGGTAGCGGTGAAATAGTACGGACGCTGGTCAGTGCCGTGCCCGGTACATTGCTTCCTGCCAGGCGGCAGACAACCTCGGCCACCACAGCGGCTGGCTATCCAGCCACCATTCCTTGCCAGCAGCCTTGAGCCAGCGCCATACGGCTGCAGGTATGCTTCGCAGCAAGCGCAGCAGGCGTTGTTTGAGCACCACGCTACCGGATGGTTTCGCCAGCATTTCAAGTAATGCGTACTCACGTTGTTTGGCGGCCCAGAGCTCGGTTTCCAGCTTGCGCTCGAGTAGTTTCATCCGTTGGTGCAGCAGTTCCAGTGCTTCCTTGCCAGCCCGATCGCCCGGTTTGTCGAGGCGTGCCTGGATGCGTTGTTCGAGTAATTCAATGCGCTGTTGCAGTTGCTCCAGGTCAATATCCGGTTTGCGGCGAATTTGCGCTGCGGGTACGGGTCGTGAATTGATTGGGAATACCCGCGCTGCTGCCGGGGAGACTCGCACCGTCACGGGTCTTTTCAGGAGGTTTTCTCCTGCGGCCAGCTTGTTGACCGACTTTTGCAGTAACGCCGCCGGCTTGCTCTCGGCGGATGTGCTACTGCCTCTGAGTTCCAGAAGTCTCATCAAAAAGCCTTATCTAGTAGAATTGTCGACATTCTAACACAATATATACCAATATATAGTATGTTGTGTACCCTAACTTTAGAGATTTATGGCATTTGATCCATGATTGCCCGGGTTTTCAGGTGGGGCGTAGAATCTGGACTTTTACCGCAGGCTTCCAGTGAAATGACCGACGCAAGCGCACACTATGATGTCATCGTGGTCGGTGGCGGCCATGCCGGCACCGAGGCGGCGTTGGCCGCCTCGCGCATGGGCGCGCGTACCTTGCTGCTTACCCATAACCTGGAAACGCTTGGTCAGATGAGTTGCAACCCGGCGATTGGTGGCATCGGTAAAAGCCACCTGGTGCGTGAAGTGGATGCGCTGGGTGGACTGATGGCAGCTGCGGCAGATCACGCCGGCATCCATTTTCGGGTATTGAATGCCAGCAAGGGACCGGCAGTACGGGCAACGCGTGCCCAGGCTGACCGTACCCTGTATCGCCAGATAGTGCGCCGTTGCCTGGAAAATCAGCCGGGCTTGCGGCTGTTTCAGCAAGCGGTAGAAGATCTTGTTGTCAGTGGTGAGCGTGTGACCGGTGTGGTGACTGCCGGTGGTTTGCGTTTCCACGCGCCGTCCGTGGTACTCACCGTCGGGACGTTCCTGGGCGGGCGCATTCATATTGGCAAAAAGAATATGGCCGGTGGAAGGGCGGGCGATCCGCCTGCCAATGCGCTTGCCGAGCGCTTGCGTGCCTTGCCGTTCCGGGTGGCGCGGCTGAAGACCGGCACGCCACCACGTATCGACGGGCGCAGCATCGATTTTTCACGCTTGCAGCAGCAGCCTGGTGATAACCCTGTGCCAGTGATGTCATTCCTGGGTAACGCTGCCGATCATCCGCGCCAGGTCAGCTGCCACATCACCCATACCAATGCGCGTACCCACGAAATCATCCGCTCCGGTCTGGATGATTCGCCGATGTATTCCGGTGCCATTGAGGGTACGGGGCCGCGCTATTGCCCATCCATTGAAGACAAGGTCGTTCGATTCGCAGACCGCGAGGCACACCAGATCTTCATCGAGCCGGAAGGACTGGATACCCACGAGGTTTATCCGAACGGCATATCGACCAGCCTTGCCTTTGATGTCCAGCAGGCGCTGGTGCACTCCATTGCCGGTTTTGAAAAGGCACATATCACGCGCCCCGGATATGCCATCGAGTATGACTACCTCGATCCCCGTGACCTTCTGCACTCACTGGAATCCAAGGTGATTGCCGGACTGTTTCTGGCAGGACAGATTAATGGCACCACCGGTTACGAAGAGGCTGCAGCGCAGGGCCTGATCGCCGGGCTGAATGCGGCAAGATCGTCGCGCGCGCTGGAGCCATGGATGCCACGCCGGGACGAGGCCTATATGGGCGTTCTGGTTGACGATCTGGTGACGCGAGGCACCAGCGAGCCATACCGCATGTTCACCAGTCGCGCGGAGTATCGCCTGCTGCTGCGCCAGGACAATGCAGATCTGCGCCTGACCCCGACCGGCCATGAGCTGGGACTGGTGGATGGGCGGCGCTGGGCACATTTTTGTATCAAACGCGAGCAAATCGAGCGTGAACAGCATAGACTCGAAGCGTTGCTGGTGCGGCCGGATTCGCCGCAAGCTGCGGAGCTGGAGCGGTATTTCGAAAAGCCGCTGGTACGTGAACAGTTCGCTGCTGATTTGCTGCGCCGGCCCGAACTCGGCTATAACGAGCTGGTCACGATCGAGGGACTTGGGCCGGGAGTGCCGGATGCCGCGGTTGCCATGCAGGTGGAGATACAGGCGAAATATGCCGGATACCTGCTGCGCCAGGCCGAGGAAATCGAGCGACAGCGCCGGCATAGTGATCAAACACTCCCGTTGAATTTCGATTACAATGCGGTACGCGGGCTCTCCAGCGAAGTTTGTGAGAAACTTCGCGACGTGCGCCCTGAAACCCTGGGACAGGCCGCGCGCATCCCCGGGGTGACGCCTGCAGCCGTTTCGTTACTGCTGGTACACATAAAAAAACACCAGCTGGCACGCATGAGTGCATAGCAAGCCGAACAGCAAATGACACGAAATGTATACCGGACTCTATAACCGCAATCGCAAGGCGCGCGCCAACAATTTTGTTGACCCCGCAGAATTGCTCGAGGACGGCATCCTGGAGCTGGAACTCGAGGAGCGGCTTAGTGGTGACAATCGCCTGATGGATTATGTCACCGAGCTGATGAACTGGAATCGTGTCTATAACCTGACCTCGGTACGCAAGCCGGCCGACATCATCACGCGGCACATTCTCGACAGCCTTTCGATTCTGAGGCACCTGCACGGTAACCGGATTCTCGACATCGGTACCGGCGCCGGACTGCCGGGCATTCCTCTTGCCATTGCCTGTCCGGAGCGTGAATTCGTGCTGCTCGACAGCAGCAGCAAAAAACTGCGCTTCGTGCAGCAGACACTGGGAATTCTCGGCCTGGATAATGTGCGGCTGGAAAATTGCCGGGTGGACGAATATCAACCGGACGACCTGTTCGACACAACCATTTGCCGGGCGTTTTCGGATTTGCCGGACTACTACCGCTTTGCCAGCCCGCTTTGCAAGGTCGATGGACGTATGCTGGCAATGAAGGGCGTACGCCCCATGACTGAACTGGAATGTCTGGACGATGCCGGCGTGGCGGCGGAGGTCATATCCCTGAAGGTGCCCGGTCTCGAGGCCGAGCGGCATGTGGTCATGCTGCATCCACCTGCAGAATCGCCGGTAGCTGGCAGCTGATGGCCAGGATTATCGCAATAACCAACCAGAAGGGTGGCGTTGGCAAGACCACCACCAGTGTGAATTTCGCCGCATCGCTGTCGGAAACCGGGCGGCGCGTGCTGCTGATCGATCTGGATGCGCAG
>CAJQOV010000072.1 GCA_905480065.1 uncultured Gammaproteobacteria bacterium
GCACGACAAACCGATCAAGATCTACGACGCGGATAGTGGAGATTCAGTAGGTTTGATTCCTGTCCCGGAGTCGATATCGGATAGCCTGTTTGGTTCCTCAATATGGGGGATCGGCGACCTCAACGGGAACGGTAGCGAGGACGTGATCGCGGGGGCGCCGTTGTCACAGGCGGGACGAGCCTACGTTGTGGATGGTGGCACTGGCGAGGTGCTGTATGCTCTGACCGCACCGGAATCCGACGCCTCGGTGGAGACTAGCGCAAGTCCGGCCGTGGAATCCGACGCTGCAGTGGAGAGCAGCGCAATACCCGCTGATGACACCACGGATCCGGCACCTGCCGAAGACCCGCCAGCGGAGGTGACCCCGTAATGCTGGCCCGGCATCACGGTGGCAGCGGCGTCATCATCGTAACCTTCCTGATCGCGCTGCTATTGACCATCATGCCCATGCCGGACTGGATGCGCTATATCCGCCCGGACTGGGTCGGCCTGGTGCTGATTTACTGGTGCATGGCACTGCCGGAACGGGTCGGCGTGGTGAGCGGCTGGCTGTCCGGCCTGCTGGTCGACCTGCTCACCGGCGCAGTGCTGGGTCAGCATGCGCTGGCACTGACCGTGGTCGCGTGGCTGACCATCCGTTTTCACCAGCGCGTGCGCCTGTTTCCGATGCTGCAGCAGGCCGCTACCGTGCTGGTGCTGCTGGTGCTGCACCAGCTGCTGGCACTCTGGATCAGCCGGTTTATTGGCCGCCCGGGAGCCGGCTGGTATTTCTGGGCGCCATCGTTCATCGGCATGCTGACCTGGCCGCTGGTGTATAACTCGCTGCGCAGTATCCGGCACGGCTTCCGGGTCAACTAGGTAGCGTTTCCCGCAGTGCCCACCCGTCTCACGCTCAAGGATCACCTGCTCGAATCCCGACTGATCATGCAGCGGGCCTTCGTGCTGCTGAGTATCGGTGGCCTGTTGTGCCTGGTCCTGTTTGCCCGCCTGATCTACCTGCAGGTGATCGCGCATGAACACTATCGCACGCTGTCGGAGGACAACCGGGTCAAGCTGCAGCCGCTACCGCCCAACCGCGGGTTGATCTACGACCGCAACGGCATCCTGCTGGCCGAAAACCTGCCGTCCTACCGGCTGGAAATTACGCCCGAGCAGATCGACGACATGCAGGCCACGCTGGATGCGCTGGCGAAGATCGTCCAGATTCGCGATATCGACCGGACCCGTTTCGAGCAGTTGCGCACGCGCAAGCCGCGCTTTGAATCCATCCCGCTGCTGTTCAACCTGAGTGACGAGGATGTCGCGCGCTTTTCCGTCAACCGTCACCTGTTCCCGGGCGTCGAGATCAGCGCCGGCCTTGCCCGCCATTACCCGCATGGCGCACTGGCAGCGCATGCCATCGGTTATGTCGGACGCATCGATGAACAGGCACTCAAGGAACTCGATACCTCCAACTACCGCGGCACCACGCACATCGGCAAGATCGGCATCGAAAAATCCTACGAGGGCCTGCTGCATGGCACGGTGGGACTGCAACAGGTGGAAACCACCGCGCAGGGGCGCGTGCTGCGCGTGCTCAATCGCAATGCACCGGCTTCCGGCCGCAACCTCTACCTGACCCTGGACTCACGGGTACAGCTCGCTGCCGAGCGGGCGTTCGGTGAATTCAGCGGGTCTGCGATTGCCATAGACCCGAACAACGGGGACGTGCTCGCCTTCGTCAGCCTGCCCAGCTATGACCCGAACCTGTTCGTCAACGGCATCGACTTCGCCGCCTACTCGGCGCTCAAGGATAACGACCGCCAGCCACTGTTCAACCGCGCGCTGCGTGGCCAGTACCCACCCGGCTCGACCGTGAAACCGTTCATGGGGCTGGCCGGACTGGAACTCGGTGTCACCACCAGCCACTCCCGTACCTATTGTCCCGGCTACTACACCCTGGCCGGCAACGAGCGCAAGTACCGCGACTGGAAGCGTACCGGCCACGGCACCGTCGATCTCGATAACGCGATCACGCAGTCCTGTGACGTGTATTTCTATGACCTTGCGCTGTCGCTCGGCATCGACAATATGCACAGTTACCTCAGTCACTTCGGATTCGGCCGTGCGACCGGCATCGACATCATCGGCGAAGTGTCCGGGCTGTTGCCGTCACGCGAGTGGAAGCGCAAGCGTCGTAACCAGCCGTGGTTTCCCGGCGAGACCATCATTACCGGTATCGGTCAGGGCTTCTTCCTGGTGACACCGCTGCAGCTGGCCAATACGGCGGCGGTGCTGGCCAATGGCGGACGCATCCTGCAACCGAATATCGTGCACGCCGAGCAGGCCGCCAACAGCTCGGCACTGCAACCCTACCCGCCACGCCTGCTGGAGACCATCACCATCAGCCAGCAGGCGCACTGGGATGACGTGATCCATGCCATGACCGACGTGGTGCATGGCGCGCGCGGTACCGCACGCGCCATCGGCGTGAACAGCCCGTACCGTATCGCCGGCAAAACCGGTACGGCGCAGGTATATGGCCTGAAGGAAGAAGAAAAATACGATGCCAACGCCATCGACGAAAAGCTGCGCGACCATGCCTTGTTTATCGCGTTCGCACCGGTGGACGATCCGAAAATTGCGGTCGCGGTCATCGTCGAGAACGGTGGCGGTGGCGGTTCGGTAGCGGCACCGATTGCACGCAAGATCCTCGATGCCTACCTGCTGAAGGAAACCCCATGATTTTCACACCCTCCCGGCGCCACGAGGATGCCAGCCGGCGCGGCTGGCAGTACCGCCTGCATCTGGACGCGCCGTTGCTGCTGACCTTGTTCGGCGCCTGCACCTACGGGCTGATCATTCTCTACAGCGCCGGCGGTGGCATGCGGATTCTCGAACCGCAACTGATCCGGCTGGCAATCGCCTTTACCGGCATGTTCCTGCTGGCACAGGTCCCGCCGCGCCTGCTGCAGCGACTGACGCCATGGGCCTTTGTCGTCGGTGTGCTGTTACTGCTGGCGGTGCTGCTGTTTGGCGAGATCAGTGGCGGCGCGCAGCGCTGGCTGAACCTGTACGTGGTGCGCTTCCAGCCCTCGGAGCTGATGAAACTCGCGGTACCGATGATGGTCGCCTGGTACCTGGCCGACTCGCGCCTGCCGCCGCACCGCTGGCAACTGCTCGCCGCCGCGCTGCTGATCGCGGTGCCGATGCTGATGATCGCCAAGCAACCCGACCTCGGCACCGCCCTGCTGATCGCCAGTTCCGGATTCTTCGTGGTATTCCTGGCCGGACTGCAATGGCGGCTGCTGGCATTTTTCTCCATCCTGGTGACGGCGGCCATGCCGGTGCTCTGGCATTTCATGCACGATTACCAGCGCCAGCGCGTAATTACCCTGCTCAACCCGGAGAGTGATCCGCTGGGTTCCGGCTACCACATCATCCAGTCCAAGATCGCGATCGGTTCCGGCGGACTGTTCGGCAAGGGCTGGCTCAACGGTACCCAGTCGCAGCTGGATTTCCTGCCCGAACGCTCCACCGACTTCATCTTCGCCGTGCTCGGCGAGGAGTTCGGCTTTCTCGGTATCCTGTTGTTGTTTACCTTCTACGCCATCATCGTGGTGCGCGGCATGATGATCGCCATCCAGGCACAGGACACCTACACGCGCTTGCTGGCCGGCAGCCTGTCGATGACGTTCTGTGTGTATTTCATCGTCAACACCGGCATGGTGTCGGGGTTGTTACCCGTGGTTGGCCTGCCGCTGCCCATGGTCAGCTATGGCGGGACCTCGATCGTGACGCTGATGGCCGGTTTTGGTATCCTCATGTCGATCCAGACCCACCGCAAGCTGCTCGCCACCTGAAGCAATAATCCGTGTAAAATCCCAACTCCTACAACAGGTACCATTCGATGTCGCTACAAATTGTCAAGGCTGTCACATGTTCTGCCCTGCTTGCGTTGCTGGCCGCCTGCGCCAGTGTCCAGGCCACCGACACTACCCACTATGGGACGAACCCGCAGGCACAGGCCTTCATCGATCGCATGGTCACCGCGCATGACTTCAACCGGCAACAACTGGTCGATCTGTTTGCGCAGGCCGAGCGCCGCGATGACATCCTTGAACTGATGAGCAAACCGGCGGAAAAGAAACTGCGCTGGTTCGAATACCGCAAGATCTTCCTGACCCAGAGCCGCATCGATGGTGGCGTGGCATTCTGGCACGATCATGCCGACATACTGGCCGACACGGCACGCGAGTTCGGCGTCGATGCGCAGATCATCGTGGCCATCATCGGCGTGGAAACCCGTTATGGCAGCAATACCGGGCGGCACCGGGTACTCGACGCGCTGTCCACGCTGGCCTTTGATTACCCGCCGCGTGCGCAGTTCTTTACCGGCGAACTGGAGCAGTACCTGTTGCTGGCGCGCGAGGAACAGATTGACCTGACCGCCACCACCGGCTCCTACGCCGGTGCCATGGGCTACGGCCAGTTCATCCCCAGCAGCTACCGCGAATACGCAGTGGACTTCGACGCTGACGGCAAGCGCGACCTGTGGAACAGTCCGCGCGACATCATCGGCAGCGTGGCCAACTATTTCCGTGCCCATGGCTGGGAAGCCGGACAGCCGGTCGCGGTACCGGCGCAGGTCGCTACCGGCAACATCCAGGCGGTCCTCGATCAGGGCTACAAGCCGCACAGCACACTGGGCGAGTTGCGCAAGGACGGGGTTACCCCGGACCGCAAGCTGCCGGCCGACCTGCAGGCGGCACTGATCCAGTACGACCAGGAAAACGGGCCGGAATACTGGCTGGGCTTCAAAAATTTCTACGTGATTACGCGTTATAATCACAGTCCGCTGTACGCTATGGCCGTCTACCAGCTGAGCGAGGAAATCCGGACCGCGCATGAGCAGCAACCATAACAAGCTGGAACAACTGCGCAAGCGGCTGGCCGGCAGGCCCGCCGTCCTGCTGGCAGGCACGCTGGTTGCGGGGCTGTGGTTTGCCGGTTGCTCGACGCGCAATGTGCAACAACCATCCGACCGCGCACCGGATAATCCCCCGGATGTATCGCATGTCCCGAATGCGGTGCCAAAGCCGGAACCACGCAGCCGCTACGGCAACCCTGACTCCTACGTGGTGTTTGGCGAACGCTACTACACCATACCCAGCAGCAAGGGCTATCACGAACGTGGCCTGGCCTCCTGGTACGGGACCAAGTTTCATGGCAAACGCACTTCCAGCGGCGAGCCCTATGACATCTACGGCATGACTGCCGCACACAAGACCCTGCCGCTGCCGACCTACGTGGAGGTCACCAACCTCGACAATGGCCGCTCGGTCATCGTCAAGGTAAACGACCGCGGTCCGTTCCACAGCGAGCGCATCATCGACCTGTCCTACACCGCCGCGCACAAGCTCGGCATCCTCGGCAAGGGGACCGGCCGCGTGGAAGTGCGCGCCATCGACCCGCTGGCGCAGGACCATGTACCGAACGATGAACCGGTGCTGGTGCAGGAAGACACGGCGACGCGCAAACCGGCAGATGCGCAATTGTACCTGCAGGCCGGGGCCTTCCAGAGCGAGTCCAATGCGCGCCGCCTGCAGGAAAAAATCCAGACCGGGAAACTTGGCACGGTGCGCATTGTCAAGACCAGTACCGATCACGGCACTTTCTTCAAGGTACAGATCGGTCCGTTACAGGACATCACCGAGGCAACGCGCATCGCACAGGCGCTCAAGCCACTGGGTGTTGACCAGGCGCGTTCCTTCACCGAATGAGCACGCCCGGCGTTGCAAAACGGCGCCGACATACGGACAATGCAGCCACTTCCGCAGACCATCACAGCAAACAGGGTAATCATGCGCAATAAATTGATTCATATAGTTATTTCAGCCATTCTCGTCGTTTCTTCCAGCCTCGTCCACGCCAATCCACAGCCAACCGCAGCAGCGCCCGAGACACCGGTGCCTGCGGCACCGACGGCTGCCACGATGCCGATCCCGAAGGCACCGTCTTCCGGCGCCAAGTCATTCATCATCATGGACTTCGACAGCGGCCGGGTGATTGCGGAGGAAAATACCGACCAGTCCTATGATCCCGCCAGCATCACCAAGCTGATGACGGCCTACGTGATCTTCAATGAACTGGAGTCAGGCAATATCTCGCTGAGCGACATGGTGACCATCAGCGAGAAGGCATGGCGCACACCGGGTTCGCGCATGTTCGTCGAGGTCGGCAAACTGGTTTCCGTGGAAGACCTGTTGCAGGGCATGATCGTGCAGTCGGGCAACGACGCCACCGTGGCGCTGGCGGAATACGTTGCCGGCAGCGAGGAAACCTTCGCCGCACTGATGAACCGTCACGCCGAGGACCTCGGACTCACCGGCAGTCACTTCCTCAACTCGACCGGCTTGCCCGAAACCGGGCATCAAATGACCGCGCATGACATTGCCATACTGGCCGCCAGCGTCATTCGCCGCTTTCCGGACTACTACAAGTGGTACTCGCAAAAAGAATTCACCTTTAACAGCATCACCCAGCACAACCGCAACAAGCTGCTGTGGCGGGATGACTCGGTGGACGGCATCAAGACCGGCTTTACCGACTCCGCCGGCTACTGCCTGGTCACCTCGGCCAAAAAGGAAGGCATGCGCCTGATCACCGTGGTGCTGGGAAACGCCAGCGCCAATGCGCGCGTGGACGCCAGCCAGGCGCTGCTCAACTACGGGTTCCGCTTTTACGAAACCCACAAGCTGTATGACGCCGGCACTGCACTGGCTTCCTCACGCATCTGGAAAGGCAGCACTGAGAACGTGTCGCTGGGCCTGAGTAAGCCGCTGTTTGTCACCATACCGCGCGGCCGCTACGAGGCGCTGCAGGCTTCCATGAAGGTCGATAACCGCATCATGGCGCCGGTGGACCAGGGCGCTGCGCTGGGCAGCGTGCAGGTCAAGCTGGATGACGAGGTCGTCGCCGAGTTGCCGCTGGTCAGTCTCGAGCCGGTTGCGGAAGGCTCGTTCCTGCACCGCATGACCGACTCGGCACTGCTGTACTTCGAATAGCGTCCGCCGTCATGACCATCGCCTATCTCAATGGCGTCTTCCTGCCGCTGGAAAATGCCCAGGTTTCCGTACTCGACCGTGGCTTCCTGTTCGGTGACGGCATCTACGAAGTCATTCCGGTGTACGGTGGCCGGCTGTTCCGGCTGCCGCATCATCTCAGGCGCCTGCACGACAGCCTGGCAGGCGTGCGCATCACCAACCCGCTCAGTGATGCGCAGTGGACCGCCATGCTGACCGAGCTGGTCAGCCGCAATGAAGGCAGCGACCAGGCCGTGTACATGAAGGTGACGCGCGGCGCGGACAAGAAACGCGACCACGCATTTCCGGCCGGCATCACCCCGACCGTGTTCGCCATGAGCGCACCGATGCCGCCGGTGCGGGATCTCGACAAGGAGACCGGCGTCAGCGCGATCACGCTGGCAGACATTCGCTGGAAGATGTGCAACGTCAAGGCCATCACCCTGCTGCCCAACGTGCTGTTGCGCCAGCAGGCGATTGACGCCGGCAGCGTCGAGGCCATCCTGATCAACGATGGCTACGCCATCGAAGGCGCCGCCAGCAACCTGTTTATCGTGAAGGACGGCGTCATCACTACCCCGCCACTCAGCAGTGCCCTGCTGCCCGGCATCACCCGCGACCTGATCCTGGAACTCGCTGCGCGCAATGCCATCCCGTGCCGTGAGGCCGACATCACCGAGGCCGAACTGTACGATGCCGACGAAGTCTGGCTGACCAGTTCCACCCGCGAAATCAGCCCGGTCGTGACGCTCAACGAACAACCGGTCGACGATGGCAATCCCGGCCCGGTGTGGAAACAGATGATCCTGCTGTACCGGGACTACACCAACGCCGTCCGCCGCGGCGCGGCAGACTGAGCAAAGAATAAAGGGGTCGGTGTCATTTATTCCCGCCTGGTAAGAATAAAGGGGTCGGTGTCATTTATTCTTGACCTGCGGAGGAAATTCGATGGGAATTAAGGAATAAATGACACCGACCCCTTTATTCCTCTCCATGGAAAATTGCATTGATCGGGGGTATTGCGTTGCAAATCTGGGTTGACGCCGATGCCTGCCCGGCCGTGATCAAGGACATCCTGTTCCGGGCAGCGGAGCGCATGCAGGTGCCGGTCACGCTGGTGGCGAACCAGCCGATTCGCATCCCGCCTTCGCGCTTTATCAAAATGCTGCAGGTCGCATCCGGCTTTGATGTCGCCGACAACGAAATCGTCAAGCGCGTCGAGCCCGGTGACCTGGTCATTACCGCGGATATTCCGCTGGCCGCCGAGGTCATCGGCAAGGGCGGACATGCGCTCAATCCGCGCGGCGAGTTGTATTCGGTGAATAACATTCGGGAACGGCTGAACATGCGGGATTTCATGGATACCATGCGCGCCAGCGGCATCAACACCGGCGGCCCGCCGGCCTTGAACCAGTCGGACCGGCAGGCGTTTGCCAATCAGCTGGACCGGTTTTTAACCCGTCATGCGCGGGATGGTCAGTGAGTACCCCGGCCTGCCCTGGCAATCGATACATGCCGCATTCCGTGTCGATAGCGGCAAGCTGTTCGGCCCGGTATTGCCCACCGCGGCGCTGGCACCGTGGCTGGCCGCGCAGCCCAGAGGCAGGCTGCTGGTGCGCTATTGTGCAGGACCAGGCTACTACTTCCCAACCGCAGCCGGTTCCGTCCATACCCGTTGCGTGGCCAGCACGACCAGGTTGATCAGCAACCAGGCCAGCAACATGGACCGTATGGCTGAGGAAGTGGTCGCCGATCACCATCTTGTAGCCGCCGGTAATCCAGCCGGAGGCAATCCTGAACCACAGGCCCCGGATCCGGTTGCGCCGGGAGTGAAACAGAAAGAACAGCGACAGCAGCACCACCAGGATGCCCTTGCGGTAATTGTGGACCAGTGCGGACTTCCGATAGAACAGCAGGGCCACCAGCAGGCCGAGTGCAAACAGGATGAACAGCTTCTTGATCCTGTCGTAGAGCAAAAAGCGCAACACCGGCTCGTCACGATCCCACAGCCAGTGTCCGGTGGCGCTATCGTAAAACTGCTGTTGCAGCCACAGGTCGGTTGGCGTGAATTCAAACCACAGCAGGCAGGCCAGCAGGGCCAGCGCGGCCAGGACGATTTGTTTATGCCGTGTCATGGTTGCTGCAAATACGGTGGCCCGGACAGTCGGGGCACGATGCCACAAGGCAAGGAATAGATGACAACCATTAATAACTCGCGTCTGCGCGACGCTGCAACAATCCAGCAGCGAACCCGGATCGCACTTCGCTCATCAGGCTACGACACTGGATTCCCGCCTGCGCCGGGATGACGGTCACGTAGCGCAGTTTGTCTCAGCAAGACACTCCTGCAGATTCGTGCGGTGACTTTGCGGCTGTGCGAGAGATTTTTTTATTCCATCGCACCGGTTAGCCCCGGCAATAAAAAAAGGGGCGGAAATCCGCCCCTTTCTTTTTTGTTGCCGGAGCAAACCGCGTTACTTGGCAGCGGCCTCGCGCTCCTTGGTTTCCTTGATGACGTCTTCCGCCACATTGCGCGGGCATGGGGCATAGTGCAGGAACTCCATGGAGAACTGGCCACGGCCGGAGGTCATGGTACGCAGGTCACCGATGTAGCCGAACATCTGGCTGAGCGGACACTCGGCCTTGATGTGCACATTGGTCACGCTCGGTTCCTGCGACTTGATCATGCCGCGGCGGCGATTGAGGTCACCGATCACGTCGCCGACATGGTCGTCCGGTGTGTAGACGTCGACGCGCATGATCGGCTCGAGCAGTTGCGGACCGGCCTTCGGCATACTCTGGCGATAACCGGCACCCGCGGCGAGTTCGTAGGCAATGGCCGAGGAGTCGACCGGGTGATAGCTGCCGTCAGTCAGGGTCACCTTGAAGTCCAGGCACGGGAAGCCGGCCAGCACGCCACGTTCCTTGCTCTTGGTAAAGCCCTTGTCCACTGCCGGCCAGAATTCACGCGGCACGGTGCCGCCGGTCACGGCCGACTCGAATACGAAACCGCTGCCGGGCTCGCCCGGCTCGATCACGTACTCGATCTTCGCAAACTGGCCGGAACCGCCGGTCTGCTTCTTGTGCGTATAGGCGTCCTCGATGCGCTGCGTGATGGTTTCGCGGTAGGCGACCTGTGGCTTGCCGACGGTCACATCGACACCGTGGGTACGGCGCAGGATGTCGATCTTGATGTCGAGGTGTAACTCGCCCATGCCCTTGAGGATGGTCTCGCCGCTGTCTTCATCGGTTTCCATGCGGAATGACGGGTCTTCCTTGATCATCTTGCCCAGTGCAATACCCATCTTCTCGGCTGCACCCTTGTCCTTCGGCGCCACGGCGATCGAAATGACCGGGTCGGGGAACACCATCGGCTCCAGCGTGGCCGGGTCTTTCGGGTCACACAGGGTGTGACCGGTCTGCACGTTCTTCATGCCGATCACGGCCACGATATCGCCGGCCTGCGCACTGTCGAGCTCCTCGCGCGAATCGGCGTGCATTTCCACGATACGGCCAATGCGCTCGGTCTTGCCGGTGAAGGTATTGAGTACCGTGGTGCCCTTTTCCAGCTTGCCCGAGTAGATACGAATAAAGGTCAGCGCACCGAAGCGGTCGTCCATGATCTTGAATGCGAGTGCGCGCAGCGGCCGGCCGGCATCGACGATAGCGAACAAACCGGTCTCCTTGCCTTCCAGGTCGACTTCCGGCTGTGGTGTAACCTCGGTCGGATTCGGCAGGTAGTCCACCACGGCGTCCAGCACCAGCTGGATACCCTTGTTCTTGAATGCGGAGCCGCAGTAGGTCGGGAAGAAATGCAGCGCAATGGTGCCCTTGCGGATACAGCGCTTGATTTCCTCGATCGAAGGCTGCTCGCCTTCGAGGTATTTTCCCATCAGTTCGTCGTCTTCATCGAGCGCGGTCTCGACCAGCTTTTCGCGCCATTCCTCGATCTGGTCGGCCATTTCCGCCGGCGGTTCTTCCACCGTGTAGGCGGACGGGTCACCGGAGTTATCCCACACCCAGGCCTTGCGCGTCAGCAGGTCAACCACGCCCTTGAAATTTTCCTCGATGCCGATCGGCAGGGTCATCACCAGCGGCTCGGCCGCCAGCACGTCATGGACCTGCTTGACCACGCGGTAAAAATCCGCGCCCATGCGATCGAGCTTGTTGACGAAAATGACACGCGCCACTTCCGACTCGTTGGCGTAGCGCCAGTTGGTCTCGGACTGCGGCTCCACGCCGCCGGAACCGCAGAATACCCCGATACCGCCGTCCAGCACCTTCAGGGAACGGTACACCTCGATGGTGAAGTCGACGTGGCCCGGGGTATCGATAATGTTGAGACGGTGATCGTTCCAGTAGCAACTGGTGGCTGCGGACTGAATGGTGATGCCGCGCTCGCGTTCCTGATCCATGAAGTCGGTGGTCGTCTCACCCTCATGCACCTCACCGATCTTGTGGATCTTGCCGGTCAGCTTGAGAATGCGCTCCGTAGTCGTGGTCTTGCCGGCATCTACGTGGGCGAAGATGCCGATGTTTCTGTACTTGGATAGATCAGTCATTTTCCTGCTACTCGTTTGGTTAATTGATAATCGTGACAAGCGCCAGTCGACCACAACCCGGACCTGCAGCGCGACGGAGACGGGATCCGGGCGAACGGCTATGCAATAAGCACGCTTTCGCTCGAAAACAGCGCCGCGCGATTATAAACGAAAGCCGCGATAAATCCATGAATAGACCGAATATTGCGCACTCCGGCGGGGGTTTGGACGGTATTATCCGGATTTCCCGCACTTTCCCACACCGATCGCGCCGGTATAATGCCGCCATGCACGACATCCCGAACCGCATTGCCGACATCCTGCTGGAGGTGGAGGCGACCCTGCGTACCCATGGCCGCTGGGGCCATACCCGCCCCCCGGACCATGCACTCGACAGCCGCGAGCCGTTTTGTGTCGATACCCTGCGCTTCGAACAGTGGCTGCAATGGATCTTCCTGCCACGCATGAAGAAAATCCTCGAAGCCAGCCGTCCGTTACCGGCCGGAAGCGGGATTTTCAGCTACGCGGAGCACTGCCTGCAGAAGGCTGACCCGCCGACCCCGGTACTGCTCACCCTGATCCGGCGCTTTGACGACCTGATCGCGATTCATGCCGCGGCACACCGGCACTGAGCGAGACCGGTGGACCTGAAGGCCTTCCGGCAACGGCTTCGGGAAGACCCGGAACGGGTCGAGTTCGAAGACACCATCGCGCTGATCGACGCGCTCTATCAATTTACCCCATGCGCGTTCCGCAACGGCGCACTGCACAATGAAGCCGGGCAGAATAATGGCTCCTGCAAGTTATTTGCCTTTGCCGCGCTACTGGGCCTGACGCAAGCAGAGACACTGGCCTGCTTCGGGCGCTACTATCGTGTCGATGTACTGGGAAAGCCGGCCGGGAGCAGCCATCCGAATATCCGGAATTTCATGGCACACGGCTGGGCGGGCATCCACTACGAACAGGCTCCGCTGCACCCACGCCAGACACTGACCACGGTTACGCCCGGCGCCTGATCGATCCGCCACGGTCATCCAGGATAATCCCGGCAGTGTAACCGCAGTGATACGCTCGCCAGCGGCAGACCCGCGGCGCAACTGCGCAGCGGCAACGACTGGCTGCGGGTTACAGCTCGATACCGGAAACCGATTCCCCCGCCGCGTTGATGCGGTACAGCGACCTGCCCGCCTCATTCATCTCGACTCGCAGCCGCAACCCGATACCCGAGCGATGTCTGGCAAGACTCTCGTAACGAAACAGTACGCACAGGCTGCGGCCCAGCTCTGCCGCCTTGTGCAGACGTTTGCCCATCAGTTCAGTATCGCAACCGGGCCAGGCCAGCACGGCAGAACAGGCACCGGTTTCCAGCAGCGACTCTACCGTCCACAGTGCACTGCGCCCGGGATGTGGATTGACCTGCAGCAGGTGGCTGGCATTGATCTGCGCATCGGTAAACACACTGGCGCGCGCCGCAAACGGCGGCGTCACCAGCGCAATGGTTCGCCCCTGGCGGCTGAGCCGGCGCAATGCTGGCAGCAACAGGTCGGTCGCATCCGCCAGCATATCCGGCACGATCATCTCGACGACACCGCCCCTGGGCCAGCCGGAATCCGGCAGCAGTTCATCCAGCCCGGCGATCCCGCTGGGCAGCACCCGGGAATTACCGCGCGGCGTACCCGGCTCCGAGGCGTTGAGGTGATAGAGACTGGAAGCACTGTTCATCACTTGATCTCCTTGCGCAGTACGCCAACGGCCAGGCCTTCAATAACCAGTTCCTGTTCCCGCAGGTCGATACGAATCGGTTCGTAATCCGGATTTTCCGGCATCAAGCGCACCACGGACCCGCGCTGCCGGAAACGCTTGACCGTCACTTCATGCTCCAGCCGGGCCACTACGATCTGGCCGCTTTCCGCATGCGCGGTACGATGTACGGCGAGCAGGTCGCCGTTCAGGAT
>CAJQOV010000073.1 GCA_905480065.1 uncultured Gammaproteobacteria bacterium
GCCACATCACATGGCAAATCACATCAGGCACAGATGCTCAACCTGTCCGCCGGGGGGCTGAAATTCAGTTGCCCGCATGAATCCTTCATCGAGCTGCTGCCCGACACGCAAAGAACCCCGGGGCTGATACAGGATGTCGTGATCGAGGTGCAGTTCGAGCTGAGCTTGCCTGACGAAACAGATACCCGCATGATCAGGACGCCAGCGAACGTCATACATACAGAGCGGCTGGCACAGGATTGTTACCACATTGGTGCGCAATTCAAGCCACTGACAGAAAGCGACGCCCAGGCACTCGAAGCCTATATTGCAAAAGCGGTAAATCCGTAATACCCGGCACTGCCAACAACAACGTAATTCAGAGTACCCGTGCCGTCATCAGTTGCTCAACGCGCATCAGGTCATCCAGGGTATCCACACCAGGACCCGGCATCTGATCGGCAAGGCTCACATGTATCTTCATGCCATGCCAGAGCACACGCAGCTGTTCCAGCTTCTCGATGTTTTCAAGTGGTGATGGCGACAGTTGCTGGTAACCGGCGAGAAATCCGGCACGATAGGCATATAACCCGATATGTCGCAGGCCACCGGTTGCAGCGTCTGCAGCCGGATCACGTCGAAACGGAATCGGAGCTCGACTGAAATACAGCGCGTAACCATTCAGATCCGTAACTACCTTTACCACGTTCGGATCCTGCATATCCGAATCCGCCTGCAGCGGATATGCCAGTGTCGATACAACTGCATTCGGATGTTGCGCCAGCCCATCGGCGACCTGGTTGATCATGGCAGGGTCGATCATCGGTTCATCGCCCTGTACATTGACGATCAGCGTATCTGACTCCCAACCCATGCGCTCAACCACCTCGCCGAGACGCTCGGTCCCGGATGCGTGATGACTTCCCGTCATGCAGACGACAGCATTGAAGGCTTGCGCCGCGGCTTCGATCCGCACATCGTCGGTGGCAATAAGCACCGATTTCGCCGCACTGCTGAGTGCCCGTTCATATACATGCTGCAGCATCGGGCGGCCGGCAATCTCCAGCAATGGTTTACCCGGCAACCGCGTGGAGGCATATCGCGCCGGGATCACTACACGGAATTCAGCTGCGGGTTTCACGGTGACCGCTCAGACTTCCTCGTCGGCAGGTAACTTTCTCGCCTCTTCTTCCAGCATAACCGGGATGTCGTCACGCACGGGGAATGCCAGCCGGTCAGCCTTGCAGACCAGTTCCTGCTGTTCCTTGCGATAGACCAATGGTCCCTTGCACAAGGGACAGGCAAGTATATCCAGCAATTTCTTGTCCACAACGCTTCCTCCATTCAGCCGGTCAGGAACCGGTTGCAACTGTTTTACGTGGTACACGCGCATTGAGCAACTCATCCAGCCGCGCACAGAATTCACTACCCAGCTCCGCCGTAATCGGCAGATACCATTCGTTTCCGGCAGCGAAGCGGCGACATTTTACTGCATCCTTTGCAGTCATCAGGATCGGTGCATCATCTTCAAAGGCAATATCATGCCGCTGGAACCGGTGGTGATCCGGGAATGCATGCGAATCCACGCGCCCGATTACTGCTCGCAGAGACATGAAGAACCGTTCCGGGTTGCCGATACCGGCCACCGCGTGCACCTTGCTGCGCTGCAAATCCGACAGGCTACAGGTTTGATTCTCGTCCAGCAAATTATGTAATTTGCCACTCTTCAGCTTCATCGGGAACTCGTCATTCCCGCCGAGGCCGTTTACCACCACCAGGTCGGCTTCACGCAGACGCGCGAGCGGCTCGCGTAGTGGCCCGGCGGGAAACAGGAAACCGGTACCAAAACGGCGTACGCCGTCGATCACAACAATTTCAATATCACGCTGCAGTGCATAGTGTTGCAAACCGTCATCGGCAATCACCACGTCACAATCGTTATAGCGCACCAGCGCCTCGGCTGCCGCATACCGGTCCGGTGCTACAGCCATGGGACATCCGGTCATGCCGGCAAGCAGTACCGCCTCATCCCCGACGATCAAGGGATCACTGTCAGGCCTGACCTGCTGCGGCCAGCTGGTCGCCTTGCCACCGTAACCGCGCGCGACGATGCCCGGATGGTAACCCTGCTTGACCAGATAGTCCGCGAGCCATGCCACCAGCGGTGTCTTGCCGGTGCCACCGGCAGTAATATTGCCAACCACGATAACCGGCACCGATAGCCGGTGACTGCGCAACAAGCCATACCGATAGGCAGAACGACGCAACCAGACCAGCAATCGGAAGCACAGCGACAGCGGGGTCAACAGCACAAGCCAGGGGCTGCGCATATACCAGTAATGGTCCAGACGCTTCATGCCACCACGCCGTTGCTGTTAGTCCGGAACCCTGGTCGTGGCAAGCGAGATGTGGGTTAATCCCAACTGGCTGGTGGCATCCAGCACGGTGATTACGGCCTGGTGCGGGGTATTCGCATCGGCACGCACCGTCACCGGTATCCCCTCGCGATCACCGAGAGCCTTGCTGATCGCGGCTTTCAGGGTCTTCAGTTCGGAATTTATAACCTGCTGATCTCCAATAAAATAACGGCCCTGCGCATCCACAATGATTTCCATTGCCTGGTCTTCCTGCGCAACCGCATCCGCACTCGCCTCCGGCAATTCGATCTGGATACGCGACTGCTGCTCAAACGTGGTGGATACCATAAAGAAGATCAGCAGCAGGAACACCACGTCAATCAGTGGTGTGAGGTTGATATCGGGTTCGTCTTCCCCGCCCGGCTGCAGATTCATGACCTAGCGCCCTGCGTCATCGGCCCGCTTGCGCGTGCCATGCATGATTTCCACCATCAGCATCGCCTGCTGTTCCATCTTCAGCACCAGCATACGTACCCGGCCACGGAAATAGCGGTAAAACATCAGCGTAGGAATGGCAACCGACATACCGGCTGCAGTCGTGATCAATGCTTCGGATATACCCCCGGCCAGTGCGCCGGGATCACCAACACCCTGCGTAGTAATGGTCGAGAAAACCTCGATCATGCCAAACACCGTGCCCAACAAACCCAATAGCGGTGAGATCGCCGCAATCGTACCCAGCGTATTGAGGTAACGTTCCAGCTCGTGCACCACGTGCCGTCCGGTATCCTCGATACTCTGCTTCATGACATCGCGATCCTGGTGACGATTGACAATGCCGGCCGCGAGAATTGCACCGAGCGGAGAGCTGGCCTGCAGCTCCTTCATATGTTCTTCATCGAGCTGGTGGATCTTTTCCCAGCGCCAGACCTGGGCAACCAGGTGCTTGGGCAACACCCTGCGCACCTGCAGGGACCACAGTCGTTCCGCAATGATCGCAAGCGCGATCACCGAGCTCAGAATAATCGGCAGCATGAGCCAGCCGCCTGCTTCTACCAGTTCCAGCACCTTGTCACCACCCTTTCTCACGGCCTCTTGTGACAGCCGCTGCCGATCATACTGTATTTGCTGCGCAAGCCAAACAGGAGACGCTCATTCCCGCCATTGCCAGTAATGAACCTGCTGCTGCCGCCATGCGTTCAGGCTCGGTGTAGCTTGCTGTGCTGAAAAACTGGCGCTAATGGCACCCTTGCGGCCGGTATCAAGCAGGATCGCGCCGGCCTGCCGGTAGCGTTCGGTGACCGCTGCCTTGGGAAACCGGTAGCGATTCAGGTAACCCGCCGGAATCAGGGCAAACTGCGGCGCAACCGCCTCGATGAACCCGGACGTCGAGGAGGTATTACTGCCATGGTGTGGTACTACCAGCAACTGTGCTGCCAGCCGTTCGCGCCGTTCGCGCAGCAATTCCTGCTCGGTTTCCTTTTCAATATCACCGGTAAGCAACACGCGCCCGCCTGCCGCCGTCTCGATCTGCAATACACAGGAGTGATTGTTCCCGGTATCACCTGTGGTCGCACCCGGGTGCAGTATTTCGAAACGTACCGCGTCCCACTCCCAGCGCATACCACGCTGGCAGGGGATGGCGCCGTATTGACGCAATTCATCCGGCACACTGCTCAATACCTGACTGGCCGGATAGGCCTGCAACAGTGAATGCGCACCGCCAATATGGTCATTATCTCCATGACTGACCACCAGGGTATCGACCCGGCTGATACCCCGCTGTCGCAGGTACGGCACAAGCACCATGCGTCCGGCATCGAAGTCCGCACTAAAACCCGGCCCGGTATCATAGACCAGCACATGCCCGGCAGTTTCCACGACTGTTGACAGACCTTGCCCGACATCCAGCAGGGTAACCAGCAGTCCGCCGTGTGCCGGACGATCCGGTCGCACCAGCAACATCGGCAACAGTAATAGCGCCCCGACCCAGCGTCCGGGTACGCCACGCGGTCCCAGCAGCAGCGCAAGTCCGGCCACCCCCGGCAACACGGTCCACCACGCGGGACGGTGGCCAGCCCAGGTTGCGTAATCCAGTTGCCCGAGTCGTTCCAGAACCGGCCAGAGCCAGTCAAGCAGCCGGGCTGCGAGATCCAGCAACCATCCGCCGGCGGATTCATGCAGCGCGAATACCAGCACCCCCAGCAGGGCCAGCGGAACCACCAGCATACCGACAGCAGGAACAGCCAGCAGATTGGCCACTGGCGCTACCAGCGAAGCCTGCTGGAACAGCAGCAGCAGCGGGGGTAGCAGACCGAGTGCAAGTAACACATGGATGAATATCCAGCGATGCAGGTGGTTCCGTCTGCCCTGCCGGCCTCCGCCAAGCCACGCAATCACCAGCACCGCCCAGAATGACAACCACCACCCGGCCGACAGTATGGACAACGGGTCATATAACAGGGTGAGAGCAGCAGCGAGACAGATCAGCTGCAAAAAACCAGCGTAGCGATTCATAAAAATCGCCAGCATCAGAATACTGATCATCAGCAACGCCCTGCGTGCCGGAATGCCAAAACCGGACAGCATGGCATAGCACAGCGCTGCGACCACTGCACCCAGCGCAGCGGCCCGCGCCGCGGGAAGGATTTCGGCCAACGCTCCACTGTATACCCAGCCAGTTCGTACCAGCCAGAACACCAGTCCAGCCACCAGGCTGATATGCAAACCGGATATCGCCATCAGATGCGTGGTGCCGGTTGCGTTAAGCACCGTCCATTGCGCAGTGGAGATACCGGCACGGTCACCGACCGTCAACGCCTGCAACAGGGCGTATGACGGCTCATTTGCCGAGACGGAAAAATGCTCTGCCATGCGGTGACGGAAACGTGCCACCAGGCCGGGTGTGGTCATACCGGTGCGAATGTTATTGCCATTTGCTCGTACATAGCCGGTAACACGGATGCCCTGCTGAAACAGCCAGCGCTCATAATCAAATCCGCCCGGATTGGCAAACCCATGCGGCTGCTTCAGGCGCGCCTGTAGTTCCCAGTGCTCACCGGGCACCAGCGCAGGCGCCGGTTCATACCAGCGCATTTGTGCCTTGCCGGGAAATGACTGCCAGCCATTACCGGCATCAATCCGCTCGATGGCGAACAGGAAACGCTGCGCATGTCCAGACGAGCGTAGCGCGACTTCCTCAATGCGCCCTTCGATGCGTACGGTCTTGCCTTCCAGTGCACGATCCAGTTCCGGTTGCAGCGCCTGCTGAACACATAACCCGCTCCAGCAGTACCCCAGCAACAGGAATGCCACCGGCTTCCAGCGCAGCGCAAACAGCGCCAGGATTCCTGCCAGCACTGGCAATACACCCGGCACCGTACTGCTGCCATGCAACAACAGCACCCCGACAACAAAAGGAATTGTCTGATAATACATGTTCTTCCATGAACATTAGAGAAATCGCCTGAGTTATTGAACCGGCTTTATCGTTGTCTAGTCGAGCAAGCACCCATCCTCAAGCTGGACAATACGATCCATGCGCCCGGCGATGGACGGATCGTGCGTAGCAACCAGCAGGCTGGTACCCAGCTCCTGGTTCAATTCAACCATCAGGTGATAGACCTGGTCAGCATTGTGCCGGTCAAGATTACCGGTTGGCTCATCGGCGAGTACGCACTGTGGCCGGGTCACCAATGCCCTTGCCACAGCCGCACGCTGGCGCTCACCTCCGGACAACTCGCCCGGTTTATGGGTCACACGCTGGCCGAGTCCGACCCGGTCCAGCATGCTTGCCGCTGCATCCCTTGCCTGCTCCGGCGACGCCCCTCTGACCAGCAACGGCATGGCAACATTTTCCAGTGCCGTGAATTCCGCCAGCAGGTGATGAAACTGGTAAACAAAACCCAGTGTCCGGTTGCGCAGACGCCCCAGACTGGAGGCAGACAACTGCTGCAGGGACTGACCGGCAATGCTCACCTCCCCGCTGCTGGGCTCATCCAGTCCGCCCAACAGATGCAGCAGGGTACTCTTGCCGCTGCCCGAGGCCCCCATGATCGCAATTCGTTCCCCCCGCCCGATACGGAAATCAATGCCACGGAGAATCTGCAATACGGTCTCGCCGTCATCAAATACCTTGCCCAGGCCAGTACAGGCGAGCACATCATTCATAGCGTAATGCCTCTGCCGGATGGGTACGCGCCGCACGCCAGGCCGGATACAGGGTTGCCAGCAGACTCAGCACCAGCGCAACCGAAGACATGATCCAGACATCCCTCCAGTGCAGTTCCGACGGTACTTCGCTGATGTAATAAACATCTGCTGACATGAACTCTACGTGAAACAGTTTCTCGATGGCCGGCACAATGGTCTCGACATTCAAGGCCAGTCCCACGCCGCCAGCCACACCAAGCGCAGTGCCGAATATACCGATCACCACGCCCTGGATGATGAAAATGGTCATGATCGAGCGTGGCGATGCACCCAGGGTACGCAGGATGGCAATATCCGAACGCTTGTCGGTTACCACCATAATCAGGGTCGATACGATATTGAATGCGGCAACCGCGACAATCAGTGTAAGAATAATGAACATTACCCGCTTTTCCGTCTTGATGGCGCGAAAGAAATTGGCGTGACGGCGTGTCCAGTCCTCGACCCGGTATTCGAGCGGTAATATATCCGCCAGCGCATAGCTAACCAGCGGTGCATCGAATACGTCATCGAGTTTAAGGCGCAGACCGCTAACCGCATCCTGCAGACGAAACAGCCTGGCAGCATCCTCTATGTGTACCAGCGCGATACCCCGGTCGTACTCATACATTCCAACCTCGAAGATTGCCAGCACGGTGAAGCGTCTCAGACGTGGCACAACGCCGGTTGGCGCAATGGTAATCTGCGGTGATACCACCGTGATCGCATCACCGACACCGGCACCGAGCGAGAGCGCCAGATCCTTACCGAGGATAATGCCGTATTCCCCCGGCTTGAGCAGCTCTAGATCGCCTCCTGCAATATGCTTCCCTACATCCGAGACGCGTTCTTCCTGGCCGGGCAAAACGCCCTGCACCAGGGCACCGCTGACATACTTGCCATTGCTCAGCATCGATTCGCCACTGACATACGGTGCTGACGCCAGCACGTGGGGCTGGTTCTCGATCATATCCGCGACAGACTGCCAATCTTTCAGGCTACCGTCCAAAGTGGTAATTGTCGCATGTGATGCCATGCCGAGAATGCGATCACGCAACTCGGTCTCGAAGCCGTTCATGACTGACAACACGGTAATCAACGCTGTTACGCCCAGCGCAATACCCAGCATTGAGGTAACGGAGATAAACGAAATGAAATGTGTGCGCCGCTTGGTGTAGGTGTAGCGCAGACCGACAAACAGCTCGTACGGTCGAAACATGAAATAAATCCCTGTTGCGCTGTGTAATAATGGTGCCACCACGGCACCCGGCGACCGGGAAGGGATTTATT
>CAJQOV010000074.1 GCA_905480065.1 uncultured Gammaproteobacteria bacterium
GCAGGCGGCATACGACAACGACGTTGGCCATTTTCTGTGCGTGTCGGTCAACCTGGAGGATTTCCCGGCGATGCTGAAAATTGCCGAGCGCTACGACGCCGTCACGGCCTCGGTTGGCCTGCATCCGAACGAGCGCGACGGCCATGATCCTGGCATCGAGGAGCTGGTTGAGCTGGCGCAACATCCGAAGATCGTCGCTATCGGCGAGACCGGGCTGGATTATTTTCGCAGCGAGGGTGACCTGGACTGGCAGCGCGACCGGTTCCGTCGCCACATCGTGGCGGCCAGGCAGGCTGGCAAGCCACTGATCGTTCATTCACGCGATGCCAGGGAAGATACCATTGCAATACTGGCAGCAGAGGGTGCCAGCGAGGTCGGTGGCGTGATGCACTGTTTTACCGGTGACTGGCACATGGCGCAGCAGGCTATCGATCTCAATTTCCATATCTCGTTTTCCGGGATTGTTACCTTCCGCAGTGCTGTCGAGCTGCAGGACGTTGCGCGACGCATGCCGCTGGAGCGCATGCTGGTGGAAACCGACTGTCCGTACCTCGCGCCGGTGCCGCATCGTGGCAAACCCAACCAGCCGGCATATGTGCGCCACACGGCAGAATTCATTGCCGAATTGCGGGGTGACAGTTACGACAACCTTGCCCGTGCCACTACTGCAAATTTCACACGCCTGTTCAGACCTGCGGTATTGATGTGAAGCGACCGCAGACACGTGGCCAGCCGGATGACTGCCTGACATGAAAAAGCACAAGCATGAAGCGGAGCTGGTAAAGGAGGCGATCCGTGCCGGCGTTGAGTACGGGGAAAAGCGCGGCGTGGTCGAGTTCGAAGCAACCGATTCTCAGCACGACAAGATCGAGTATATCTATCGCCTGCTGGTACATGACAAGGTGATCGCGCCGATGCCGGAGGAGCAGGTGTCGCAGCAATCCATGCGCCACCGGCTGGCGATGTGGGTTGCACGGCAATTGCCGAAGGACCACCCGTTACTGAAATGAGCGGCCCCGGAACCGCTCAGGGTAATGGACGCGGCTTTCTGTCCGCGCCCACCGCGACGTAGGTCAGGTCGGCCTGTGTCACCAGGAGCGTCTCATGCCCTTTGCGCAGGCGTTCGGCGTAGGCCTTGACGTTTACCGTGATCGATGTACGGCCCAGGCGGGTGATCTCGGCGTAGCAACTGATGATGTCGCCGACGAATACCGGTTGCCTGAACTCGAAGGAATTGACCGCCACGGTCACCACGCGCCCTTCGGCACGGCGGCTCGCCACGATGCTGCCGGCGATATCCACCTGTGACATCAGCCAGCCACCAAAGATATCACCGGCGGCGTTGGCATCAGCCGGCATGGCCATCACGCAGATAGCGGGCATGCCTGTTGCCGGGGCCCGGTTGCCCATGTTCTCAATGCCCCGCGTACATCTGCTCGATGCTGTCGGCGAATTCTTCCAGGATACGCCGGCGCTTCAGTTTCATGGTCGGCGTGATCATGCCGTTGTCGATAGACCAGGTGTTGAGTGAGCAGGTGACAGCGTAGATCCTGGCATAACCCGGGAATGTGGCCAACAGGCGCTGCAACTTGTCCTTGACGTGGTCGCAGAGCGCCGCGCTGCGCAGCGCGGCAGGGTCACTGGCATCGAGTCCAAGTTTTCTGGCTGTCAGTTTCCACTGTTCCGCCTCCAGCACGATTACTGCAGACAGGTACGGACGGTTGTCACCGATGATCATGACCTGCTCGAACAGCGGGTCGAGTGCGATAGCCATTTCCAGTTCGGCAGGCGGGACTTTCTCGCCATTGGCCAGCACGATGATCTCCTTCAGTCGCCCGGTGATGTATACATGATTGTTCTGGATACTGGCCTTGTCGCCGGTGTGCAGCCAGCCATCAGCATCGATTATCTGTCGGGTTGCTTCCTGGTTACCCCAGTAGCCCAGCATGATGCTCGGGCCACGTGCCAGCAATTCCTCGTTAGTGCCGATCTTCAGCTCCAGGCCGCGCAGTGCTACGCCGACACTGGCCGGGTCGTTGTCCTCAACCGGATTGGCAGTGAGGATCGGGCTGGTCTCGGTGAGACCATAGCCCTGGACCAGGTTCAGACCCAGCCCGATGAACACCCGTGCGACGGGGGTCGAGAGTGGTGCGCCGCCGGAAGCCGCCATGTGCATGCGCCCGCCCAGCTTCGCCATGATCTTGCGCGCCACCAGCCGGTTCAGCAGCGGCCAGAGCAGCAAGGACACGTGCCAGCCGGCACGGCCCTGGCGGTATTCGAAACGCTTCCAGCCAACGTCGACCGCGCTATTGAACAGCCACGTGGCGAGCGGTGATTTTTCCGCCAGCCCGGCCTGGATCTTGTTGTAGACGCGTTCATAGATACGCGGTACCGAGATCATCAGCGTGGGGCGCACGGTTTGCAGGTCCTCGCCCAGTTCGGGGATCGAGCGTGCGTAGGCGACCGTCGCCCCGACCATCATGGGAATGTAGTATCCCACGGTACGTTCGAAGGTGTGGGAAAGTGGCAGGAATGACAACAGCAGGTCGTCGGGATACATCTGTACGATATCCAGGGCCCGGTCGCAGTTGAACAGGATGTTCCAGTGGCTGAGCATTACGCCTTTGGCTTTGCCGGTGGTGCCGGAGGTGTAGACGATAGTCGCGAGTTCATTCGAGTCGCCTTCATCACAGTGCAGTTCGCCGCCGCTATGTCCGCGCAGCCAGGTGTCGATCTGACACACGCGCTGCTCGCCAGCCGGGACCTGCACCGGTTCCAGCGTCAGGATGCGCTCAAGGCCGCCCAGTTCGTCGAGCACGGTGCGTATGCCGGCCCATTGCTGTTCGCCGAGCAGCAGTAACAGTTTGCAGCCTGCATTGTGGAGGATGTAGGCGATGTTGTCCGGGCGATCATCGGTATACAGGGGTACCACCACCAGTCCGCAGCCGAGCGCGGCCTGGTCGAAAGTGACCCATTCGCGGCAGTTGCGCAGCAGGATCGCGACCCGGTCACCAGGCTGGAAATTTTCCTCCGCCAGTGCAGACTGCCAGCGCGCAACGTCCTTGCCCATGTCGGCCCAGCTGTAGTTGTGCCACTGCTGGTCGGCAGGGTTGTACTGCCGGTAGGCAATCGCGTCCGGCGTGGCCTTGACGCGTTCACGGAACAGGCCGGCCAGCGTTTTTGCTGTTTCGGCGGGTATCCTGCTGTTGTCTTTATCCTGCATGTGCTTCCCCCTGCAAGCGCTATGTGCGGAACGATGTCTACGAAAAATCCTGCCAGCCGGGGTCCGGTGCAAACCGGTCACCGCGCAGCTTTTGCAATTCGGCCAGTTGTTTCAGCAAGGCCTGCTTGCCGATTGCGTGAATGTGGTTGACCGGGCCACCGCGAAATGGTGCAAAGCCGGTAGCGAAGATCATGCCGGCGTCGAGCAGGTCCGGCCCGGATACCACGCGTTCGCGCAGGCAGCCGACCGCTTCATTCAACAGCCGCAACACCAGCCGGTTGGTGATTTCCTCCATGTTCCAGTTGCTGCCGGAAGGACTCGGCTTGACGGGTTTGCCTTTCTTCCATTGATAATAACCACGCCCGGTTTTGCGGCCCAGGTTGCCGGCACTGACGCGTTGTTCGAGACTGGCCGGGATCTGCGCCTGGAAGTGACTGGCCAGTACCCGGGCCACGTGCAGGCATATATCAAGGCCAACCGTATCGGCAAGTTCCACCGGCCCCATCGGCATACCGAACTTCGTGGCGGCCTGGTCGATCAGGATTGCCGGCACGCCTTCCGCTTCCAGTATCACGGCCTCCATCAGGTAAGGCATCAGGATGCGATTGACCAGGAAGCCAGGGGTGCTGGTTACCGGTAGTGGCAGCCGGTCAATCTGGCGCGTGAAGGTCATGGCGTGAGTGCTGACCTCGGGTGCGGTGGCCTGTCCATGGACGATTTCGACCAGCAGCATTTTTGCCACCGGGTTGAAAAAGTGCAGGCCAACCAATCGCTCCGGCCGTGCCAGCGCGGGCGTCAGTTCTTCCAGCGGGATACTCGAGGTATTGGTGGCGAGGATGGCATCCGCCTTCATGCGCGGCTCAATGTCCATGTATAAAGAACGCTTTACCTCTACATCCTCGAAAATCGCTTCAATGATGATATCGGCCCGCGCCACGCCATTGCCGCGGTGATCCGGGAGCAGGCGATCCATGGCCTCGCGAACCTTGACCGGTTGTTTCAGCTTTTTCTTGAACAGCGTGTGTGCACGCGCCAGTGCCGGTGCAATGCGTGCCGGTGCCTGGTCCTGCAGGGTGACGCGGAAACCGCGCAGCGCACACCAGGCGGCAATGTCACCGCCCATGGTGCCGGCGCCAATCACATGGACATATTTCGGTTGGTACTGCTTGTCCTTGCCGAGCGATTTCAGCTGCTCCTGCAGGAAAAATACGCGTACCAGGTTCTTTGCCGTGAGTCCGCTGACCAGCCGCGCCAGCGATTGCACCTCGGCCGCGAGCATGGCGCTCTTGTCGGTTGCGTGTTTGCGCCAGATGTCGATCATGGCGAATGGCGCCGGGTAGTGCAGGGGTGAGGCACGCCTGGCCACCTGCTTGCGCAGTATGCGGGCAAGCAGCGGCCGGACCAGGGGGTGATTGGTGAGGCGCTCGAGAGTGCTGGCCCGGTGCACCGGTGGTGTTTCCAGAATCATCTTGCGGGCGGCGGCAGCCAGGTGTCGTTCGGGCACTACCATATCGACAAAGCCCATGCGCTTGCCGGTGCGGCCATCGACTGTGCGTCCGCTCAGGATCAGGTCCATGGCCTTGGGTGCACCGATCAGCGGCACCAGTCGTGCGCTGCCGCCCCAGCCGGGATGTATGCCGAGACGGACCTCGGGCAGACCGAGACGGGTGCCGGGGTCGTCGCGCGTGACGCGATAGCGGCACGCCAGCGCCAGCTCCAGGCCGCCGCCAAGGCAGAAGCCATGGATCATTGCCACGCTAGGGAAGGGCAAGGCCTCCAGCCGGTTGAATGCCTGCTGGCCGGTTTGCAGTAATGCCATCGCCTCCTGTTCGGTGCTGATCCTGGTGAACGATTCGATGTCTGCCCCGGCAATGAAGCCGTTGGACTTGGCCGAGCAGATGATCAGTCCCCGCGGTTGTTGCTGTTGCAGGGCAGCAAGGTGCTGTTCGAATTCCGCGAACACGTCGAGGCTCAGCACATTGGTACCAGTGCCGGCCTTGTCGAAGGTCAGCCAGGCAATATTGTCGTGGTCGGTTTCGAGGCGGAAGTGCTTGTCCATATCAGACCCTTTCAATGAGCAGGGCGCCGCCCTGGCCGCCGCCGATACAAATGCTGCACATGCCGCGTTTTGCCTGCGTACGTTCCAGCACCTTGAGCATGTGCAACACGATGCGCGTGCCGCTGGTGCCGACCGGATGTCCGACCGCGACGGCGCCACCATCGACATTCAGGTGTTCAGCGTCGATCGCAGTGAACGGCGTGTCTCGGCCCAGTTCGTCGCGACAGAAACCCGCGTCCTGCCAGGCAGCCAGGCAGGCCAGCACCTGTGCGGCAAAAGCCTCGTTGATCTCGTAGTAATCGATAGCCGCGCTATCGAGTCCGTGACGTTGCATGATCGGCGCCATGGCGTAGACGGGGCCAAGGCCCATTTGTGCCGGGTCGAGGCCCGACCAATGACTGTCAACCAGCTGTCCCAGCACGGTCAGGTTATGGCGCGACACCATGTCTTCCGATGCCAGCAGCACCCAGGCCGCCCCATCGGTAATTTGCGCGCTGTTGCCGGCGGTCACGTTGCCAATCGGCTTGTCGAATACCGGCCGCAGCTTGGCGAGCTTTTCCATGCTGGAGTCGGGGCGCACGCCGTCGTCGAAGTCGTACACATTGCCCTTGCTGTCGTACAGCGGTTCAATTTCATCGAGCTTGCCGGCCTTGTGTGACGCATGGAGTCGAACATGGCTGTGCATGGCAAAGTGGTCCATCTGCTCACGCGTTATGCCGAAACGGTGGGCGAGGATTTCGGCGGTCTGTCCCATCGAGAGCCCCACCACCGGATCGGTGAGTCCACGCAACAGCGCGATGACCGGTTTGAAGTGACCGGGTCGCAACGAACCAAGCAGTTTCAGTTTTGCACCGGCAGTTCGCGCAGCAGCCATGCCTGCGAGCCAGTTGACCATGGTGTCGTTGAACAGCACGGGTGCATGGCTCATGGATTCGGTGCCGCCGGCCAGTACCAGGCTGGAACGTCCTGCCGCGATGTTTTGCGCGGCCGCATCGATGGATTGCAGACCGGAGGCGCAGTTGCGCTGCACGGTCCAGCCCGGTACCCGGTCGCCGCAGCCCATGCGCAGTGCGACGACGCGGCCGATGTTGGCCTCATCCGGACTCGGCATCATGCATCCGAGTATGACCTCATCGAGTGCTTCAGGTGAGAATGGCTGGCGGGCCAGCAGGGCCTGTCCCGCGGCCACTGCCAGGTCCGATGCAGCGAAGGGACCGGGTTTGCCGCGCGCCTTCAGAAAGGGTGTGCGGCTGCCAT
>CAJQOV010000075.1 GCA_905480065.1 uncultured Gammaproteobacteria bacterium
CGAGACCCTGGTGGCTTCGGCCCTGCTGGGACAGCGCTCGACCACGTCCGACCGGCTCATCAGCACCGGCTTTTGTATCGGCGCCGATCCCGGCGCCACCTACCCGTCCTGTACCGGCGGCATTCCCATCCCGACCGGAGCTGCCAAAGGAACACTGGATACGACCTCCCCCGTGTACAGCGCCAGCCTGACGAAAACCCTGGAGACCGGCTCGCTCAGTGCATCCCTGTCGCGCTCGTCATCACCGAGCAGCGATGGTGAACTGCTCGATGTCACCCGCCTGGCGCTGGCCGGGACTTACAAGCTATCCGAAATGCTGAGCTCGTCGCTGAGGGTCGAATACACCGAGAACGAGACCATTGTCAACCGGCTCGGTTCTGCGCCCACACAGGGAAAAGAGACCTTCTTCCGGGTCACGCCCAGGGCGGCGTGGCGCTGGAATCGCGAATGGGAGCTGGCCGGCGAGTATCAGTATGCCCGCAATGAAGATCCCCGCATCCGGGGAAGCGCTGGTGACACGGCTACCCGCAATGCGTTTTATGTAACCCTGTACTATCGCCCGGTCAAAACTTCCGTGTCCCGCTGACGGGCAGGCAGGAGTTGCTGGCAGGAAAATAGCCCGGGATGTTCACGGCAGAATGCGCAAAGATACACAGCGGCTCGCGTTAGAGCGCTTGCACTGCTTGCACCCGGCCGTGTTCCGGAGCGCTGGCAGTTACCGCCGGCAACTGTTATCAAGAGCGAGGTTTATCGTGACAGGGCTGCAATAATCGCAGCCGGTTACCACCGGGCAACCGGCCTAGTACCAAGATACAATGCCGCACGCGGCTGATTTGCTATATTTTTATTATCATTATCGGGCGCCTCGGGGCGATCATCACAGGGACATAACATGGCAGAACTTGCAGTCGAACAAACACTGGACCTGGGCGACTACCTGTCCGCCTTCCGGCGTCGCCGTGGCATGATATTGCTGGTCGCAGGCGTGATATTTCTGATTGGCCTGATCGCCGCCATGGCCTGGCCGCCGACCTACCAGGCCTCGGCCACCATCCTGATCGAGGAACAGGAAATTCCCACCGAGCTGATCCAGTCGACGGTGACCAGCTATGCAGCCCAGCGCATCCAGATCATCAGCCAGCGGGTCATGTCGCGTACCAACCTGCTCTCGGTCATCGAGAAATACAATCTCTATGAGCGGGACCGCCGGCTGCACACCATCGAGGAAGTGCTGGTCGACATGCGGGATGACATCAGCATCGACATGGTCAATGCAGAGGTCATGGACCCGCGCACCGGGCGGCCGACCGCGGCCACCATTGCCTTTACCGTGGGATTTAAAAGCGACAACCCGCAACAGGCCCTCAAGGTCGCCAACGAGCTGACCACGCTCTACCTCGACGAGAACCTGAAATCACGCACCGAGAAGGCCGCCGAGACCTATGACTTCCTGAGCGTCGAATCGAGCCGCTTGAGTGAAGAGATCAGCCGGCTGGAAAAGGAGCTGGCGGAATTCAAGGGGCGTAACCTCACCACCCTGCCGGAATCACGCGACCTCAACACCTCGATACTGGAGCGCACCGACCGGGAGATCACCGACCTGGACACCCAGCTGCGCGGGCTGGAGGAAAGAAAGGTCTACCTGAATGGTCAGCTTGCGGTACTGGAGCCGTATGGCAGCGGGGATGTGCTGAGCCCTAGCGCTCGCCTGGATGCACTGCGCACGCAATATATCAGCCTTGCGAGCCGTTATTCGCCGGACCATCCGGATGTCATCCAGGTTAAACACGAGATCAGCGCACTGGAACTGGAAACCGGGCAGGCTGCTTCACCCGATGCCCTGCAGGCACAATTGCGCACGCTGCGTGAACAGCTGGCAACGGCCAGGGAAACCTACACCGACGAGCACCCGGACGTAAAAAACCTGACCCGGCAAATCGCCCGGCTGGAGCAAGACCTCCAGCAGGCGTCCTCCCGACCGACGACCAGCTTGCCGACAGCAACGCCGGACAATCCGGCGTATATCAGCCTGAGTACCCAGCTGGAAGCGGCTGAAGCGGAAATACGCTCACTGCGCACCAAGCGCACGCAGCTGGTGGACAAGGTCGGTGAGTATGAAAACAGGCTGGTGCAGACGCCCAAGTCCGAGCAGGAATACCGGGGTATTGTCCGCGACCTCGAAAACTCCACCAGGCGTTACCAGGAAATCCGGGCCAAGCAGATGACCGCGGAAGTGGCCCAGCAGATGGAGAAGGAACGCAAGGGCGAGAAATTCACCCTGATCGACCCGGCCATTTTGCCGGAAGAACCGATCAGCCCGAACCGGGGAGCCATCATCTTTCTCAGCCTGGTACTGGCCCTGGGTGCAGGGGTAGGCTCGGCGGCGATCGGCGAGAGCATGGACAGCACCGTGCGCGGCGCCAAGGGCCTGACCATGATCTTGCAGACGGCACCGCTGGCGGTTATCCCCTACCTGACCAGTGCCGCAGAAACCAGCAAGCACAAACGCCGGCGCTACCTGCTGGTCGCGGCCGTACTGGCCGGCGTCATCCTGCTGTTGCTGCTGGTACATTTCCTGGGCACACCACTGGACGTGATGTGGTTCAAGGGACTGCGCAAGGTGGATCAGCTGGTGGGCGAATGATGGACTGCTGGAAACCATTGACAGCTGGATTCAGCACTGCATCACCCTGGCAAGGTACTGAACAAACCGGCATGCGTGGCATCACAGCAACGCAAGCCCATCACAGGCAGTCTGTACCAAAGGACAGTTCCCAAGACCCTGCCTGCTGAAATATAAAGGTAATATACTTTCACCGGGTATACTGGAAGACACCACTATGGAACATATCAAAGAGGCCCTGGAAAAGGCCAGGCAAGAACGCCTGCTGAGACAGGGCGATGCGGACGCATTGTCAACCACCGCAGCGCCTGGCAGTAGCGCCGGACCAGGCCCGGTAGTCACCCCCCGGGTCAGCCTGGATGAGGCCGTGTTGCGTGACAACCGCATCCTCGCCGCCATGCCGCCCGGTCCGTTTAGCGAGTCTTTTAACCTGCTGCGTACCCGCATCCTGCAGATATTCAAGGAGCACAAGTGGAGTACCCTGGCGGTTACCAGCGCTGGCCCGGGTGCGGGCAAGACCCTGACTGCCATCAACCTGGCCATCAGTATTGCCCGGGAAGTCGATCACACCGTGTTACTGGTGGATGCCAACCTGCAACAGCCCTGGTTACTCGATCACTTCGGACTGCCACACCGCAAGGGGCTGGGAGACTACCTGGCCGGAGACCTGCCGCTTTCCGAGCTGCTGTTCAGGCCCGGGATCGTGGAACGGCTCGTGGTGTTGCCGGGCGGACGCCCGCTGAGCAATTCTTCCGAAATGCTCAGCTCACCGAAAATGACCCGTCTGGTCGAGGAAATGAAAGCGCGCTACCGCGACCGCATCATCATTTTCGACCTGCCCCCGCTGCTTACCTCCTCCGACACGCTGGCCTTCGCACCCCAGGTCGATGCTGCCCTGCTGGTCGTCGAGGAAGGCATTACCCGCAAGGAAGAGCTGGAACAGGCGGTCGACCTGCTCAGTGTCACCAACATCGTGGGCACAGTGCTCAACAAGGCGGACACGCAGGACAACCTTGGCGGTAACCAGGATGTATGAAACGTTCTACAAGCTGAAGGAAAAACCGTTCACGCTGCTGCCTGATCCGGGCTTCCTGTATCTCAGCGACAAGCACCGCATGGCGCTGACGCTGCTGGAATACGGCCTGACCAACCAGGCCGGGTTCACGGTGATCAGTGGCGAAATCGGTGCCGGCAAGACCACCCTGATCCGGCACCTGCTCAACAACATGGACCAGGAATTCACGGTCGGTCTGATTTCCAACACGCACCGCTCGTTCGGCGAATTGCTCGAATGGATCCTGCTGGCGTTCAATCTCGAGCACAAGGGCATGAACAAGGTCGAGATGTACCAGCGTTTTGTCGAATTCATCATCGACGAGTATGCACACAATCGCCGCACCGTACTGATCATCGATGAAGCGCAGAACATGGATGCAGAAACGCTGGAAGAACTGCGCATGCTGTCGAATATCAACGCCGACAAGCACCAGGCCCTGCAGGTGGTGCTGTCCGGACAACGGGAATTACGCGAAACCCTGCGCAGCCCGGAGCTGATCCAGTTTGCACAGCGCATTGCCGTCGACTATCACCTCGAGGCGCTGTCTGAAGCGGAGGTCGCCGGCTACGTGCGTCACCGCATGGAAGTCGCGGGTGGCGACCCCGATACCTTTACCGAGAAGGCCTGCAGCGCGATTTATCGCTATACCAATGGCGTGCCACGCCTGATCAACCTGCTCTGCGACACCGCGCTGGTGTATGGCTATGCCGAACAACGCCACCGCATCGATGCCCGGCTGATCACCGAGGTGGCCCGCGAAAAACAGCAGGGTGGCATATTTCCGGTCACGGTGCCGGCAGAACTCCGGCCAGAGGACGAGGAAGACGTCCGCGAACCGGAAACCCCCCCGGTCACAGCAGCCCTGGACCATTCCGCTGCAGCCGGGCAGCAAGCCGACCCTGCGCAGGGTGGCGCCAGCGCGGAAGCCAGCGTGGCGGATGAAGCTCCAGCCAGCGAACCTCCCAACCCGGCTGCAGGACAAGCCACTGCCAGCGTATCCAGCATACCCGACAGGGCGCAGCGGCCGGCAGAGACCCCCGCGCCACTGACCGAGGCAGAATATCGCTGGCAGCAAGGCCAGCCTAAAAAAAAACTGCGGATAGTGGTGTGCGCGGCAAAAACAGCTTCAAGACAATACTTGTCACGGCTGTTAGAAAGCTATGGTTTTGAAGTCATCGCGGCACTGGACCTGGATGCAGGCAAGCTGGCGCAGGTAGATACATCGCGGCTCGATGTGCTGCTGATCGACCGCGAGCAAAGTAACCGCATGTCCTACTTCCAGCTGCCGCTGGCACTGACCAACTGGCACGGGCCGGTGCTGTTTAACGCTGCCGACGCCACCGAAACCAGCCTGCGGCAGGGCAACCCGGAGTTCGGACAGCGACTGGCACAGCGTATCGACGCACTGGCGGATGCCAGCGCGCAGACACCCGCTGCAAGCAACCAGTAAGCCATGAGCAAACCCGTCATACTGGTCGTCGGCGGCGCCGGCTACATCGGTTCACACATGGTCATGGACCTGCTGCGTGCCGACTACCCGGTTGTCACCCTGGATAACCTGTCACGCGGGCACCGCGAGCTGTTGCCCGGCGGGGATTTCATTGCCGGTGACATGGGCAACCCGGACGACCTGCGTGAGCTATTCTCGAATTATCCGGTCAGGGCCGTGATGCACTTTGCCGCCCACTCGCAGGTGGGCGAGTCGGTAGAGCAGCCGTTGATGTATTACCGCAACAACGTGGCCAATACCATTACCCTGCTGGAAGCCATGCAGGAAGCCGGAGTCCGGCATTTTATCTTTTCCTCCACCGCTGCCGTGTACGGTGAACCGCTGCAGGTACCGATCACCGAAACGCATCCGCAGCAGCCGACCAATCCGTATGGCGCGACCAAGCTCGCGGTAGAGCGCCTGCTGGCGGACTACAGCCAGGCCAGTGGCATGACCTACAGCGTACTGCGTTATTTCAATGCGGCCGGTGCCGACGCCTCCGGACAACTGGGCGAACGCCACCAGCCCGAGACACACCTGATACCGCTGGTGCTGCAGGTCGCTACCGGAGAGCGTGCATCGATCCGCATCTACGGCGAGGACTACCCGACGCCGGACGGCACCTGCCTGCGCGACTACATCCACGTCTCCGACCTGACCAGCGCACACCTGCTGGCGCTGGAGGCACTGCTCGGCGGTGCCGGCAATTCCACCTATAACCTGGGCAACAGCACGGGTTATTCCGTGAAACAGATCATCGATACCGCCCGCGCCATCACCGGCCACCCGATCCCGGCGCTAACCGCACCGCGCCGCGCCGGCGATCCGGCCGTATTGATTGCCGATTCCGGCAAGATTCGCCGCGAGCTGGGCTGGCAACCCGGTTACGAGGCCATTGACGCCATCATCCGCACGGCATGGGACTGGCACCAGCGCGAAGCCGGCTGAAGTGATCGCCAGCAACACCCTGCGCAGGGCGTTCCTGCTGCTGGCACTCGCCTGGGCGGGCCTGATCTGGTACCTGTCCGACCAGTCCGGCCTGGACATCCCGCAGGCGTTTGATTCGCAGGACAAGGCGCTGCATCTCGTCGCCTTCGGGGTACTGGGTTTCCTGGTGATGGGAACGCAGCAATTGCCAGGCAATGCATTCCCCACCGGCAGTTTCTGGAAGGTCTGCATCCTGTGTGCCGGGTACGGCGTCCTGGATGAATATCACCAGTCCTTCGTACCGGGGCGCAATCCGGACGTGTTTGACGTGGCTGCCGATATCACCGGCGCCGTGCTCGGAGCCTGGCTGCTGGTCGTGCTGCTGCGCAGAGTGCTGCGCTGATCAATCCGCCAGGTACTGCGACCAGTCGCGCCCGGCATCGCCGAACACCAGAAAGAACGGATTCAGCAGCGAGTCCTTGGTGTTGTAACGCAGGGGCTGCATCCCGGTGGTGGTAACAAACCCGCCGGCCTGTTCAACCACGCATTGCGCAGCGGCGGTATCCCACTCGGAGGTTGGCCCCAGGCGCGGATAGATATCGGCAATACCCTCGGCCACCAGGCACAGCTTCAGCGAACTGCCCATGCCGACCATCTCGTGCTCGCCCAGTCGTTCTAGAAAACTGTCCAGCGAACTGCCGCGGTGTGAGCGACTGCCAACCACCATCACGGGGCCACCATCCAGGGACCGGACGTGCAGCGGCCGCGACGCCGCAGCGGCTACCTGTTTGAATGCCCCCAGCCCGCGTGCCGCGCTGTAGGTCGTATGCGTGACCGGTACATGCACCACGCCAAGCGCAGGGATGCCCTCCTCGATCAGTGCGATATTGACCGTGAACTCGCCGTTGCGTTTGATGAACTCGCGGGTACCGTCCAGCGGATCGACCAGCCAGTAACGGTTCCAGCGGCGGCGTTCCGCAAACGGCAGGCTGGCCGACTCCTCGGACAGCACCGGAATGTCAGGCGTCAATGCCTCGAGTCCGGCCAGGATGATGTGGTGCGCAGCGAGATCAGCGGCAGTCAGCGGCGAGCGATCCGCCTTTTCCTGCACCGAGAAATCACTGCTGTTGTAGACCTTGAGAATGGCTGCGCCGGCATCGATGGCCAGCCGTATTACGGCTTCGAGCAGTGCGGCCGGATCTGGTTGGGTACTGGTAGTCATTGTCGATTCATCCCGTTGCGTAATTTCGCCCAGTATATCCCGTAGCGCCGGGTGAATGCAGGATGCAGCCAAGGTAGTCCGGGCTACGCTTGCCGGATCCCCGCCTGCGCGGGGATGACAGCATGTTCTCTGTGCCCTCTGTGTTCTCTGTGGCAATTCCATGTTGATTTCCTTACGTCTTTGCGTGTTTGCGCGAGATGGTTTTTCTCATGCCCGTGATCGCGGCGCCCGCTGACAATCTGCTACTATATTTCCCGGCAAACTCCGCGACAGGTGTACCGTGATCCCATGGCATGAAATCGACAGCGTGTTCCTCGATATGGACGGCACACTGCTCGACCTGCATTTTGACAACCATTTCTGGCGCGAGCATGTCCCGCTGCGCTATGCCGAGCAACACCGGCTGGATCTCGAGGCCGCCAGGTCAGAACTGGTGCCGCGCTTCCGGCTCAAGGAAGGCACCCTGGACTGGTATTGCGTGGAATACTGGAGCCGCGAACTGAACCTCGACATTGTCCAGCTGAAGCGCGAGGTGCACCACCTGATCGCGGTACACGAACACGTGACCGAATTCCTGCAGCGCACCAGGACAGCCGGCAAGCGCGTGGTCATGGTGACCAATGCGCACGAGAAGAGCCTCGCCCTGAAGATGGAAGTTACCGGGCTGGTGGACGCCTTCGATGCGCTGGTGTGTTCCCACGACATCGGTTACCCGAAGGAAGACCTGCGGTTCTGGGACCGGCTGGGTGATGTCGAGCGCTTCGACCGCAAGACAACGCTGTTCATCGATGACAGCCTGCCGGTACTGCGCACTGCGCGCGATTTCGGCATCGGCCATATCCTTGCCGTGCGCAAGCCCGACAGCCGCTCACCGGCCCGTGACACCGGCGAATTCGCCGCCATCGACAGCTTTCAGGACATCATGCCGGACCAGGAGTGAACACTCCGGCTAGCGCAGCAGGAACCCGAGTCGGGAGCAACGCACGGAGCAGTTGCCGGCGGGTTGGGGTGAAGGAGTCACATCAAGCCAGCCGTCGACGGAAATGCTGAACGGCTTCAGGCCGCAGCAATCTGCGCGTCTCTTGTGGTGGCGAACTTCTGCCAGCCCTTGAAACGTTTCTTTACATAGCCCAGCAAGGCGGCATAATCCTCGAAGAACAGGTCAAAGCCCTGCTCCGAGGACTCGTCGAACTCACAATAGTCGTTGGTGTACTCGCGGCAGATCATCGGGCGGTCCTCGTAGATACCGCAGCGGCCATCCTTTTGCAGGTGATTGCAGGTGTTGTTGACCAGCAGATACCAGCCGTCCTCGTCCTTGTAGGCCTGTATATCCTTGTGCGACAACTGCCACAGCATGTGATCGAAATCCTTCATCGAGCGCGGCGTGACCAGCTGCTCGGTAATGTAGGTGCAACACTTTGAATTGGTACAGAACCCGCACTTGTTTGCGGTAGTGACCTTGACGCCAATCGGTATATTTCGTACGGCACTCACAGGAATCTTCTCCGTATTGTTCACAAACAACCGGCGCAAGCCTAGCATGAGGCCCGCGCATTGTCTCACCGGCAGCGCGCGCAGCTTATAGTGCGGAAAATTCGAAGCGGTCGAACAACGGGCTATCCAGCACCCTGCGCCCTGCACGCACGTGGATTTGCCGGCCGCCCACATCGATCAGCAGGCTGCGGCCCTGCGCATACAGGCCCTTCGCGGCAACCAGCGTGGCGGTAAGCTGCTCCGCATCGACCGCCGGCATGAATAACGCATGTACTGCATTCTGGTCCGGCTGGTCCGGTACGCTACAGGTCACGGCACCCGGTCCGCCGGCCAGTATCAGCACGCCGGCTTCCAGCCCGCCTTCCCGGAACACGCGTATGGAACGGATCAGCGCAAGCTGCAGCGCAGACTTGCTGCCCTCGCCTTCGACGATGCCGACCAGTTCACCGACGCGCGCATCTCCCGCACCGCCCTCGCTCCATGACAGTTTCATGCCATTGGCGCTGCTGTCCAGCACCCGGCACTGCTGCAGCCCGGCGATGTCATCTCCGGCAGCATCCCGGCGGGTACGCAACCAGGCGTGCAGCGCCTCAAGACCGGGGATAATTCCCACGTAGCGTCCGTCAGCATGCCGTTGCTCGCGATGCCGCTGTTCCGTGTCGCGCTCGGGCAGCAGCCGGCGCAACACCATCGCCTCCGGACTCTGCATACGCACCTTCTCCGGCGTCTGCTCCAGTTGCTTGCGGATGGCCTGCAGGGTGCGCGTGGCATCCAGCAGGTACGGCTCCTGCGCGGGCGCCGGAGATTTGAGCAGGGTGCACGAAACCGGCAACGCCCGGGTACGCAAATCAATCAGGAACAGGCCCTCACCATCCCCGTCCCAGCGATTGCCGGGAACAATCCGGCAACGCTCTGCATACTGGATCAGCACGTCAAACAGCAAGCCTGCCTCGCCTTCCGCAAGACGCTCCGGTTCGGTCAGCGACAACAGCATGCTGGCATGATAAAGCTGCGCAGTGGTCAGCGGCGCCTGCGCATCATCATCGGTTTCCACCGTGATGCCCAGCAGACCGTGATGACGTGCCACGCGATACAGGACATGCGATTCCGCCACCAGTACAGGAGGGATTTCGCGGTAAAACCGGTAACTGTCCAGCAAGGCATAGCTAAGCAGTTCCAGCGCACGGTTCAGCGCCTGTCCAAACAGCGCATCGGTAACCTGCCCGCCCTGTCCGCCGTAGCATGACTTGACGATCAGTTTGTAGCCGCCGGCGAGGTCAAGCAACAGCCGCGCCACGCCGTCGATTGCCTCCTGGCGCTGCGAGTTGGACAGGGCCAGCTGGCGCATGTGCAACGGATCCACGGTCTGGAACAGGCGTAACGACGTGGAACGGTATACCTCGAGGAACCGGAAACGCAGTGCGTCATCGAGCTTCTGTTCATTCAGTGCATTCAGGGCACCGAGTACCAGCCGCACCGTCTCTACCACATCCATCAATGGCAGGTTGGTCAGCCATGCACGCAACCGTTCCACGTCCCGCTCTACCGTCGGATCGGTATAATCATGCTGTGCGGGGGTGGTCAGATTCAGCGAATCCATGTTGACACGCAGCTCGGGCGTTACAGACTGCCGGCTGCAGTCAGCTGGTAACCGCCGCCGGGACGGCGCGGGACCAGCGTATCCAGCATATCCCGGACCTCGGCGCCGGTCTCATTGCCCGGCTGCAGGCGCAGATTGATGGCATAACGTCCGGCTGCCTGCAGCGTGATATTGCCTGACAGTCCCAGCGTGCCACCCGCGCTAACCGTAGCCTGCAGGTCATCGCCGGCACTGGCAAGGTCGAGTGTGATATCACCAAGTTGCAGTTCCATCGGCGCCATGAGCCGGGCACCCTGCCAGCGCAATGCGCCCTGTACGCCGGTTGGCAGCTTGCCCGGCAGATCGAAATGCTGCAGCTGCAGCACCAGCGCGCCGCCGGCAACCACGCCAATCGGCGAGAAGCGGTTGATCAGTTCGGCCGGCGGCAATTGCAGTTCGAGGTCGCGACCATGGACCCGGCCCGCGAATGACAGGTCCAGCAGACCGGTCCCGCTGACCCGCTCATCGAGCAGCTCGACACGATACTCGATATTGCCGACGAACAGCCGCAGTGGCCGTAACTGCCAGCGCACTGTCCCGACCGGATCACCCTGGTAAACCACCCGTGTCGCCTGTCCGGACCACAGTGAACCGCTTACACCACGCAGCAACACCCCTTCCAGCCGCTGTTCGATGGCACCGGTGAGCCGCGTGACCGGAAATGTCGCCAGCAATATCAGCAGGTAGGCGGCAACTCCGATTGCGCCGGTACGCCACACATTCTTCACAACTCGGGGACCTGCAGGGTCAGGCGGATATTGACACGGCCGGCCATGCCAGCGGCACGTTCCATGGTCACGGCGTCGATATTGATGCCGTAGCGGGTGTCGAGGTTACCGAGCCAGCGCAGCAGTTGGTCAAAGGAGGCGCCATCCATCCAGACCTTCACGCTGTCACTGCCATCCGGCTCGACGCGCCTGAGTACATCACCCAACCCGTCCGCACGCGCCGAGCTGTCGGCCAGCGCCAGCAGCGACTGTCCGCCCAGCCCCTGCGCGGCAGGCCCGCGACGGCCCTTCAGCTGCAGCAGCCGTTGGGCGCTTTCCTGCATCCAGGCCGCCGTCTCGCGCTGGTCGGCCACGTTCTCCTGCATGCTGCGATAGGCGGAACGCAGCGGCGCCCATGCCAGTGCGTACACCAGTAGCAGCAACAGCACTGCTGCACCGGCCGTCACCAGCAGACGCTCACGCGGGTCAAGCCTTTCGAACCAGGCCCTCATGCGCCTTTCCCCTGGATGCGCAGCCGGCTCTGCACGCGGTTATCTGCTCCGGTGGTGGCGGACTGGATATCGACATCGAGGCCGCCGGCACCGGCCAGCGACTGCTTGAGCTGATCGAGCAGTTGCAGGCTGCCAATCTTCAGGTCCAGGTCAAGGCGGCCGGAACGGAAGGTAATCGCGTCCAGTTCGAGGCCCTCGACCTCGCGCAGCACGATACCGGCCTTGCCCAGCAGCACCAGGAAACCGTTGTCGCCGGCACCGCCGCCTTGCAGGCTGTCGAGTTGCTGCTGCATTTGTACGCGCGGGTTGACCACGCGCTTGATCTCCGGTGCTGCCTGGCGAAAGGTTTGTTCAATCTCGCTACGCAGGCGCTCACTCTCCTGGCCGAGCCGGAAGTAGTCGACAGCGGTGACGACAAAGCTGACCAGCACACCGGCCAGCAGCAGGGCGGCGCTGGCACGCCAGGGCCGCCAGAGCTGCAGCCAGTTACCCGAACGACTGTAGTCACCCTGTAACAGGTTGATGGCGCCCTCACCCAGCCCGACCGCGAACACGCCGAGTGGATCACCGCCCCAGGCTTCGATAACGGTTTCGCCGCTGTAATCGTCCATCTCGGGTGGCGACATATCCGTATGCACATACAGGCGCAGCCGCGGCTGCGTCTCCCCGTCCTGCTGCATGTGCAGCAGCAGCCCGAGATTTTCGACATCCACGGCGAAGCCGCTGCATACCCCGGTTCGCACCAGTGCCACTGACCCGGTAACCAGCGCGCTGATTTCGTTTTCCGTGTACGGCACCGCCAGCTGTTCCGGCACAATCTGCTGGACGTCGAGTGAGCTGTCCGCCAGCGCGGTAGTCAGCGCATCCAGGTAGGAGCGGCTGATTACCGCTACCGGCCAGCTGCCGTCCGGCTGCACCGCGCCGAGCGCAAAATGCAGGTTTTCCACCTCGTCGGAGACCTGCTCTTCCAGGGCATAGGGCACGGCACGCAATAATTTCTGTCGGTTCCGGCCCGGAATCTGCGCGCGGGTAAGCAGGCACTCATCACCGGCAACCAGCACCACCACGCGCATTCCTGCGGCCTCTGCAGCCGCATCGGCCAGCGTACCGGCATGGATTCCGCCCGGCGGCAGGCCGGCGCCCGCCAGCCGCAACCAGCGCCAGCGGTCACCGGCAACGGAATCCGCTCTCAGCAGGAGTGTTTCACGCATGCAGATGCCCCTTGTTTACCGTGCCCGGTATCGTAGCAGAAAAAACCCCGGATAATACGGAATTGCATAGCAAAAACATTGCTTTACCCTGCCGGCAACAGATGATCGGTGAGCCGTGTGCGTGACTGCACGCGCAGTTGCTGGTCAGCACGCTGCAGCAGGCTGCGGATGCGCGCCCGACCGCTGCCCACGCGCACCTCGATATCGACCCCGAACCAGTCACTGCTGACCCCGACAGGGACATCGATACCCAGCCCGGCGAGCGCATCCCTGGCAAGGAACGCAGCGGAGTCTGCAAATGGCGTTTGCTCCCGGGCATCGAGCAACTGCTGTACGCTATCGGCAGAGAGATTTGCGTGCAATGCCTGCAGCACCTGCGGCGTGGCCGTGTTGACATTGATGACCGTGTCATCCGGCAGCGCGTTTACATGTGGCAACAGCGCGACCACCACCTCGTCGGTAAAGCCCTGCACCAGCCGCAGTTCACTGACATCGCTCATGCGGCGGTTGGCCGCCCGGTAGGGCGGGTCCTTGAGCAGGTAGGCATCATCCTCGGCGCCGCCCGGAAAGATTGCGTTGACGTCCGCATCGATCCAGTCCTGCAGCGCCGCGGCCAGATCCGGGTCCAGCTCGAGCACCTCGAGCAGGCGCCTGAAGTAGTCGATATTCACCTGGTTCGGCGCACCTGTCTTGGCCAGCAGGCTGTTCAGGTTGAAGCGCCCCTGCAGGTCCGTGATGCGCCCGATGACCACGCCGCCTTCCACGGCGATCGGTGGCAGGGCCGTAGCCCAGTCCTCATCCAGTGCATCGATCTGGCTGTCGCTGGCATCCTTGCGCAGGATCACCTGCGCCCAGCTTTCCGCCGCCGTGGCATAGGCATAGGCCTGCTCGCCATGCAGCAGGTTGGCGGTACGGCGCACATCGACCTGCAAGCGGGTTGCCATCGCGGTCGCCGCCACCACGGCCAGCGCCACCACCAGCAGCGCCGTGATCAGTGCCACCCCTTGTTGCCGGCAACCTGACCGGCTCATGGATCGGGCATCCGGAATAACCACACCAGCTCGCCGTACTGCTTGTGTTCCAGCGTGATCTCGACGGCCCGCGGCAGGCCCTCGGGTGGTGGGCCGCCAACTACGACCTCGGCAGGATTCGGCCATTGCGGCAACCAGTCATCCTTTTCCGTCAGATAACGCAGCTCCATGCGGGTGATCTGGTCACTCAGTGGCTGCTCCAGCGGCTGGGTATCCTGGGCCCGGTCCAGTACGGTCCACGCATAGCGCACCAGGCGCTCGTCAACCCGTGCATAACCGACGCGCTGCAGGCTGCTGCGCGGATAACCCAGCGGGTTGTTCCAGCCAGCACGGGTAAATTGCAGACTCTCGGCACCGGACAACGGCGGCAGTGTATCGCCGTATTCGCCACGCACCGGCCGGTTCACGGCCTGTTCGAGGTCACGCTGCATGAGCTGGTAGATCTTCTGCAGCTCGCCCAGGCGGGTAGCCTCGGCCTCGGTCGCGGAACGCTGCTGCAGCACGCTGCGCAAGCCGCTGTAAGACATCACCGACACCAGCGCAAAGATCGACAGCGCCACCAGCATTTCCAGCAGGGTAAAACCCGCCTGCAGGCGCCTGGCAACTCTCATGAGCCGGGCTGCCTCAGGAAACCGCTCAGTTTGGTGACCGGCTCGGCATCCGGGTCGCTTTCCTCCGGCACTACCTCGACATCCATGCGCCGCAACTCGGCCTCATCGGTCTGGGAGATGATCGCCCGCCATGCCCATTCATTGCGTCCCATCGTCAGCGTGCCCTTGCGCTCGCCCACCCGCGGCCATTCCTTGCGTACCTGGAAATCATTCAGGACATCGCGCGCCACCCAGTTCGCCAGGGTGCGCTCACGCAGGTGCACGATGCTGCCAGTGTAATCGCTGGCGGCCTTGATGATGGCGCCCATGGCCACCGCCAGTACCGTCAACGCAATGAGGATCTCGATCAGGGTAAAACCGCGTGCCCGGCAACGCATCAGAACAGCTCCTCGCTGGTCACGGTAACCGTGCCCAGTACGCTGGTATCGAGGAGATATTCGTGCTTGCTCAGGCCGGACTGGAACACCACGCTGAACGGGGTGATTTCACCGCTGGACAGGATGAACACCTGGGGCGAGGATTCCTCCTCATCCTTTTCCTGGCCGGAAAATACCGGCAGGTCGCCACTGACATCAAGGCGCAGCTCGATATCCGCCGGCATGGAATAATCCTTCAACAGCCCGTCTTGCGCGGTTTGCCAGCCGGCATCGCCGAGCAGCAGGAACTCGTAGCCATCATCCCGGAAGCGCACTGCCAGTTCCTCCCCCCGGATCACCGCCTCGTCACTGGCGAGGTTGATCAGGGTTTCCATGCGCTGCGCCTCCTGCTTCATCAGCGCGGCGATGTCATCACCGCGCATGGACAGCGTGGCGAAGCTGAAGATGATCCCGATCAGGACCATCACCACCATCATTTCCAGCAGGGTAAATCCGGCCGTGCGCCTGGCAGCTGATACCGGCATGTGATTCCTGTGCAGGTTATTGCAGGTTCCAGTTGGCGATATCGTCATCGCTGGGTTGCTGGTCCTTGCCGGTGGACGAAATGTCGATTTCGCCGTGCTGGCCCGGACTCAGGTACAGGTAGGGCTGCTGCCAGGGGTCGAGCGGCAGGCGGTCCAGATAGCCGCCCTGTTTCCAGTTCGGTGGCTCCGGGCTGGCAGGCTTCTCCACCAGCGCCTCCAGGCCCTGGTCCGTGGTCGGATAAATGTAATTGTCGAGTTTGTAGAGGTTGAGCGCTGCCTCCAGCGAACGGATGTCCTGTTTCGCCTTGATGATGCGGGCCTGGTCCGGCCGGTCCATGACCTTGGGTACCAGGATAGCGGCGAGAATGCCGAGGATGACCACCACGACCATTACCTCGATCAGGGTAAAGCCGGACGCCTTGCGCAACGAGTGCTTCATGATCACTAACCTTTGGTATATTCCGGAGCCGCCGCGCCCTGTGCAGGAAGCGCGGCGATGTGCCGGCTATTCTAATGGGTTTTACGATCGGTAGACAGCCAAAACCGGGCTTAGTTTTGCGCCAGCTGATTGCGTACCTTGAGCGCATAGAGATGGCGCTCGGCATCCACCAGGTGCTGTCCCCAGTGCACCCGATAACTGGACTGCCAGACCTGTGCGGCACGGTGTGGCCAGATCTCGTCGAACAGTTCCAGCCCGTGGCGCAGATCGAAGTAGATATCGGTCAGATCGTCGGCCAGGCTGCCGGACATGTGCATCTCTTCGGGAGCGGCATCAAACTCCAGCCAGTAACGGTCACGTTCGCCCAGCAGGCGGCGCAGCTGACTGTACAGCTCAAAACGTTCGTCGAGATCCACCGGGCAGGGTGGCGCGTCATCCGCATCCAGTGCTGCCAGCACAGTGACCGCGCTATGCAGGCGCGGCATCAACCGGAACAGTTGTTCCAGCCAGTCCCGACAGGCCTTGCCGCCATCATCGATCAGCCGGCAATAATCGCTGGCCACGGACACCATTTCGGCAAGTGCTGCGCTTTGACTGTTGATCTGCATCCTGTCCACCATGCCATGCCGGGATGCACCCGGCATGACTGGTATTCTGACCGCAACCCGATGAGCCTGCTGGCAAAACACCGGGCACCCACGACTCGGGCCGGGTTGCTATACGGCCCTGACTGGACTACCCCTCCAGCAAGTGACGGGCGCAGACGCCCGCACTCACACCCAGTGTAGCCAAAATCTCACGCCGTGCAGGTGGGAATGCTCCACCGGCTAAAGCCGGTGGCTTCGGGTCACGGCGAAAAGCCGGATCGATCAGCCATGCGGCCGATTCACCCCCTCTCCCTCCGGGGGAGGGTTGGGGAGACGACTGCAGGGATGCAGGAGGTACGAGTCCAGGGACGGACTCGGTAGAGCGAAGCAGGAGCCAGAGCCGAGAGCAACGCAGGGAGCAGTTGCCGAGGGGATCAAATTAAGCAAACCACCTGATTTTCTATCCCCTCATCCTGACCTTCTCCCGGAGGGAGAAGGGAATCATTTTTTATCCTGGTACAGGATATCCACGTCACCACAAAATCATTACCGGTCATCCCCCGCCTGAAGGCGGGGGGGTTACGGATCCCCTGTCGGGGACTCTAAACCTCGACCATTTCAAAGTCCTCCTTGGAGGCACCACATTCCGGGCATACCCAGTGCTCCGGAATATCTTCCCAGCGCGTGCCCGGCGGAAACCCTTCTTCCGGCAAGCCATCCGCCTCGCGATAAACAAAACCGCACACCACACACAAAAATTCCCTGTCAGCACTCATGGATTGCCACCACGCAAGAAACGAAGGGGGTATTCTACGACCAAACGCTCGCGAATGAAGCCATCCGAGCGACTGTGCGCGCAGCGCGCTTGCGTTATTATCTGCCGGATGAAGCATATTCCCGTGGTAATGACCTTTGCCGGGCACGATCCCGGCGGTGGCGCCGGTATCCAGGCCGATATCGAGGCACTGGCCAGCCAGGGTTGCCATGCAGCCCCGGTGCTGACCGCCTTGACAGTGCAGGACTCGCATGACGTGTACGAATTTCTTGCGCTGGACCCGGAACATGTCCGGCGCCAGGCCCGCGCGGTGCTGGAAGACATGCCGGTTGCGGCATTCAAGACCGGCATGCTGGGCAATAGCGACATCGCCGAGGTGATCCACGCCATCCTGCAGGACTACCCGGACGTCCCGCTGGTGCTGGACCCGGTACTGGCTTCCGGCAACGCCACGGAGCTGGGCGACAGCGGCTTGCCCGACAGTATCCGCCAGCTGTTGCTGCCGCGCGCCACCGTGGTCACGCCGAACAGCCCGGAGGCCCGCCGCCTCGCCCCGGAAGCGGATACCCTCGATGCCTGCGCCTGCGCCATGCTGGATCGGGGCGCGCAATACGTGCTGGTCACCGGCACCCATGAGCGTACCCGGCATGTGGACAACACGCTCTATCACGGCCATGAACGGCTGGAGTCGTTCCGCTGGGACCGGCTGCCACACAGCTATCACGGCTCCGGCTGCACCCTTGCCGCCAGCCTGGCCGGCCTGCTGGCGCACGGCGTCGATATGCTCGAGGCCTGCCACGAGGCACAACGCTACACCTGGGAGGCATTGTCGCAGGGTTATCGGCCCGGCATGGGCCAGCACCTGCCCGACCGCCTGTTCTGGTCACGCGAGCAAGACTGATGGCCGGCGCACGCCTGCCCGATGGGCTGTATGCAATCACGGACAGCGTATGCACCCCGCCTGCATCCCTGTGCCTGCAGGTCGAGCAGGCAATCCAGGGCGGCGCAAGGGTCATCCAGTACCGTGACAAGCAGGCCACGGCGGCACAACGCCGGCAACGGGCAACGGCACTGCTCGTGCTATGCCGCTCCCTGCGGGTGCCACTGCTTATCAACGACGATCTCGAACTGGCCGCGGCCATCGGCGCGGATGGGGTTCACCTCGGCGAACACGATGGCACGGCGGCACAGGCACGCGCGCGGCTGGGTCCGCAGGCATTGATCGGTGTCTCCTGCTACGACCGCCTGCAGCGCGCCGAGCAGGCGCAGGCAGAAGGTGCCAGTTACGTCGCATTCGGACGTTTCTTTGCCTCGCACAGCAAGCCCGCCGCACGCCAGGCGCCGCCCGAGCTACTGACCGAGGCGCGCCGCAGGCTGGCGCTGCCGGTGGTGGCGATTGGCGGCATCACCCCGCACAACGGGGCCGCACTGGTGCGCGCCGGCGCCAACCTGCTGGCCGTCATCCATGGCGTGTTCTGTACCAGCGATTCACAGCGCGCCGCCGCGCAATATGCCGCGCTGTTCACGGCGCCCGATGCCATGACGCACCGGGCATGACCGGACCAACCGGCAAGGCACCTCCGCTTTACGCTGCGCCCCGGCGCGCTTTGCGGTAAATTTACCCTTTCCCCGCTTCCAGCCAAGGAACCATCATGTCCCGTTCGCACGAGTTGTTCGAGTCTGCCTGCCGACACATCCCCGGCGGCGTCAATTCACCGGTGCGCGCCTTTCGCGGTGTCGGTGGCGACCCGGTGTTCTTCACCCGTGGCGAGGGGGCGTGGCTGTACGATGCCGATGACAAGCGCTACATCGACTACGTCGGCTCGTGGGGCCCGATGATTGCGGGCCATGCGCATCCGCAGGTCATTCGCGCGGTGCAGGAGATGGCCGGCAACGGCCTCGGCTTTGGCGCACCGACCGAGATCGAGACGCGCATGGCTGACCTGCTGTGCCGGATGGTGCCTTCCATGGAACTGGTGCGCATGGTGAGCTCCGGCACCGAGGCAACCATGAGCGCAATCCGGCTGGCACGCGGTTTTACCGGGCGCGATCGCATCGTCAAGTTCGAGGGTTGCTATCACGGCCATTCCGATGCCCTGCTGGTCAAGGCCGGCTCCGGCGCCCTGACCATGGGCGTGCCGACCTCGCCGGGCGTTCCCGCCGCGGTCGCCGCACACACCACTACCCTCACCTATAACGACGCGGCCGGCGTGGCGCAGGCATTCGAAACCATCGGGCACGAAGTGGCCACCGTCATAGTCGAACCCGTCGCCGGCAACATGAACTGCATCCCGCCCGAACCGGGCTTCCTGGAAACGTTGCGCGAGCTGTGTGATCGCTATGGCTGCGTGCTGATCTTCGATGAAGTGATGACCGGCTTTCGCGTAGCACGTGGCGGCGCGCAGGAACATTACGGCATCAAACCCGACCTCACCACGCTGGGCAAGGTGATTGGCGGTGGGCTGCCGGTCGGGGCCTTCGGGGGACGGCGCGACATCATGGAACAGATCGCGCCGCTGGGGCCGGTGTACCAGGCGGGCACCCTGTCCGGCAACCCGCTGTCGCTGGCTGCCGGTCTCGCCACGCTCGAGCTGGCCTGCGCCGATGGCGTACATGCACAACTCGGTGCCGCGGCCAGTCGACTGACGAGCGGGTTACAGACGGCAGCCGACCGCGCCGGCATCCCGTTCACCAGCAACCAGGTCGGCGGCATGTTCGGTTTCTTTTTCAGCGCACAAAGCCCGGTCAGCCGTTTCAGCCAGGTCACGCAATGCGACATGGAGCGTTTTCGCCGCTTCTACCACGGGATGCTGGATGCCGGCGTATACCTGGCGCCATCCGCCTACGAGGCCGGCTTCATCTCCACCGCACATACCGACGCGGTGATCGACGCAACCATCGCCGCGGCTGAACAGGTATTCCGCTCCCTGTAGATAGCATTTCGCCTGCATACTCTGCACATGGAAGCCCTGCTGAATACCCTGCTGGACTGGATCGCGCTGCATCCGCACGCCTTCAGTATTGCGATTTTTCTGGTCTCGCTGATGGAATCGCTGGTGGTGCTCGGCCTGTTGATTCCGGGTGCCGCCCTGCTGTTCGGCGCCGGCGCCCTGATCGCCACCGGCGCGCTGCCACTGCAACCGATCCTGCTCTGGACCATTGTCGGTGCCGCGGTCGGCGATATCGTCAGCTTCGCGCTTGGCCGCCACTATCACCAGCGCCTGCGCGTAATCTGGCCGTTCCGGCGCTACCCGGTGCTGGTCAATCGGGGCGTGGATTTCTTCGTGCGGCACGGCGGCAAGAGCGTGTTCATGGCCCGCTTCAT
>CAJQOV010000076.1 GCA_905480065.1 uncultured Gammaproteobacteria bacterium
ATGATCTCGATCAGCTCATGCTTGGCCACCGCGTTGCGGGTCTCGCTGCCGAGGATATCATCCAGCCGCGACTGGGCACTGCGTTCATCACGCAGGCGCAGGAAGTACTGCAGCGGGTCGGTAATCCGCCAGCGGGCAAACAGGTCGACCGAGATGTACAGCTTGTCCTTGGTCGGCATGTCCGATGGATTACCATCCCACTCGAGCACCCGCTTGTCGATCGGATTGAGCTCCTGGATGAAGGGCATCTTGACCTTCAGACCGGCAGTGGTGACCGGTTTTCCAACCGGTTTGCCGAACTGGGTGATGATCATCTGTTCGACTTCGTTCACCGTATAGATCGAATTCATCGCTACGAATATCACAATGCCGAGAAGCGCCAGTAGCGCGATTTGCCGGTTATTGTTCATGGTTGGTCCACCTTTCTGGCATCGAGATTGAGCAAGGGCAGGATGCTGCGCGTCTGCTCGTCGATAATGATCTTGGAGCGAATGCCTGGCATGACGTCCTGCAGGGTTTCGATGTAGATGCGACGGCGCGTTACCTCCGGTGCCTTGCGGTATTCTGTCAGCAAGGCAGTGAACCGGGCGGCATCCCCTTCCGCCTCATTGATCCGCTTGAGCCGGTAGCCATCGGCCTCACGGATGCGCTGATCCTTTTCGCCCTCGGCCAGCGGAATCACCTTGTTGTAATCGCGCCGGGCTTCGTTGATCAGTTTCTCTTTTTCCTGCTGGGCCTGGTTAACCTCGTTGAACGATTCCTGCACCGGCTGGGGCGGGTTGATGTTCTTCAATTGCACCTGGTCAATACTGATCCCCATCACATACTTGGTCGAGAGTTCCTGCATCTTGGCCAGCGCTTCCGTTTCGATTTCCTGGCGGCCAATGGTAATTACCTCGTCCACGGTACGATCGCCGACCACTTCGCGCATCACGGACTCGGACACGTAACGCAGGGTTTCACTCGGCTCGCGCACTTCGAACAGGAATTTCACCGGATCCGAAATGCGGTATTGCACCACCCATTCCACCAGCGCCGCATTCAGGTCGCCGGTTACCATCACGGTTTCCCGCTTGCCGTCGCGGGGACTCTGGTAGGGATCGCCGGCGCCCGGGGTCGTGAAGCCGAATTCCTGCTTCAGCTGGCGTTTGACGGGAACGATGGTTGCCACGTCGATGCCCAGTGGCAGCTTGAAATGCAGTCCTGGCGGAACGTCCTTGAGATATTTGCCGAACCGTTGCACGACGGCGACCGAGTCACTCGGTACCGTGTAATACGCCGTCCACAGGCCCAGTCCAACCAGTGCGAGCAGACCGAGGAAGATGACACCACGGGAACCACCGCCCGGCAGCATCTGCTTGAGTCGATCCTGTCCGCGCCGGACCAGAACCTCCAGATCCGGTGGTGTACCACCGCCGCTGCCCCAGGGGCCGCCGTTACCTTGTTGTGCTGGCATTGAAATCCTTTCTCTTGTGTAGGTTTGAACGAAAAGTTGCGGACAGACTACGTTTTCCGGCTCTTGCAACGAGAAAACGTGGTCTGTCCGCTGGTGTATCGATCGTATTCAATAGCTGGTACCAAATGAATCGTCGGTGGCATTTGCGGGTGTGCGCAGGTTGGCCAGGCGACTGCCCTGGGTAACCGGGCCGCCGGCGAACAGGCCATACAGATACCTGTTTCCACCCTGGACGGCGAATTGCTTGTTGAGGTTCCGGGCCATGGTCCTGGCAAATCTCGGCAGACCGTGCGCGAGGTACTGCTTGCGCAGGTAAACAATGACGTCCCAGTGTCTGTCCGTCAGGTTGATACCTTCGCTCGCTGCCAGGTCGGTGGATTTGTTGCGGCTCCAGTCCTGGTCAATCAGCTCTGCCAGGCGAATACCGGCGTACAGACTGAAGCTCTCGGAGTCCTGCGCATTGTGGATAAATTGTGTCATGGAGTTCATCTCGATGAAAGCTACAAATAACGCGGTGTGTATGTTGCCCGCCATTGGCGATTGATTGCACAACGACGGAGGCAGATCGGAGCCGGTGAGAAGCAGGTATAACGGGCAGCAATGGCCGTGCGGTTACAGTTGTGCGGCAGAAAGGCTTGCATGGTTACAGATCTGGTGCTCAATGGAGCATCCTCCTTTAGCACCGCGAAAGCAAATCAGCAAGAATCGGGGACATGCCACGTTTTCTGGCGCTGGAATCGTTGCCTGCCTCCGCTTCCTGTCTTCAGATATTTAAGATCAAGGGGTCAGAGTACCCAGTACGTTAAATGGTGTCACGTTAAATAATGTCCGTTAAATGGTGTCAGAGCACATTTTCTGCTTATATTAGAGCTAAATGTGCTCTGACACCCTTTATTGTACTCTGACCCCTTGGTTTCAGGGTAAAGTCGTGTCATCTGCCTGCTATGTTATGCTGTGCTGCCTGTATTTCTCCATACTTGCAGCGAACCAGCCTATATGCATAGTATTTCGAGAGCGCTACTCCTGATCCTGCTGTTTGCACACCTCGGTCTGGCGCAGGCCCTGGAGCCAACCGAAGAATTCATCCGTCAATACAGCGAGGCCATCCTCGAGGGAAACGACGGAATCATTGCTGGCCAGCGGGTTGCAGCGACCGCCCTGCTGCCCGACTTCTATGCGCGGCGGAACTTCCAGCCCGTCTGGTCCAAGCCCGGTCGCTTCCAGGAATTGCTGCAGGTGCTGCAGGGATCACGGGAACACGGGCTGAACCCGGCGGATTATCATTTCACGGCCTTGTCTGAATGGCCGGACGCCACCAGCCCCGCACAGCTGGCGGCGCGCGATGTGCTCGCCACGGACGCGCTGATCCGCCTTGGCTATCACCTGCATCTGGGCAAGATTGACCCCGTCGACCTGGATCCGGACTGGAACCTGACCCGGCGCCTGCACAACGAGGAACCGGTCGCATTACTCGAGCGGGCGATCGCTGCTCCGGCACTCTCCACCTTCCTCGATACCGAGCTGGCGCCGAGCGGCCCCTTCTATGCAGGCCTGCGCGCAGCACTGAGCCGATATCGCGAGCTTGCGCGTAACGGTGGCTGGCCGACGGTCCCCGCTGGCCCCACGCTCCGCACAGGCGACCGGGATGCGCGCATCCCCGCACTGCGGGCACGGCTGTCGGTAACCGACCCCGAACTGGACAAGCATGGCACCGACCCGCAGTTGTTCGACGCCGACCTGGCGGAGGCACTCAAACGCTTCCAGCAGCAGCACGGGCTGGATGCGGATGGGGCCATGGGTGCACGCACGCTGGAGGCGCTGAACGTACCGGTCGAGGCGCGTATCGATCAGTTGCTTGTCAACCTGGAGCGCACACGCTGGGTGTTCCGCGACGTCGAGCCACGCTACCTGGTGGTCAATATCGCAGGCTTTCACGCCTACCTGATCGACAACGGCGCGATCGTGTGGGACAGCCGGGTGCAGGTCGGCAAGCCCTTTCGCCAGACGCCGGTATTCAAGGCGAACATGACCTACCTGGTGCTCAATCCTACCTGGACGGTGCCGCCCACCATCCTCAGGAACGATATCATCCCTCGCATCAGGAAGGATCCGAACTACCTCGCCAGCAACAACATGGTGTTACTGGACCGCTCGGGGAAAAAGATCGATACCAGCAGCATCGACCTGGGTTCGGTGACACCCGCCAGGTTCCCCTACACGGTGCGCCAGGAACCGGGGCTGAAGAATGCCCTGGGACGTATCAAGTTCATGTTCCCCAACAAGCACATGGTCTACCTGCACGATACGCCGAGCCGCAGTCTGTTCGAGCAGGCCGAGCGCACTTTCAGCTCCGGTTGTATACGGGTGGAACAGCCGTTTTCGTTGGCAACTATCCTGCTGGGCGATCCGGTCAACTGGAGCGAGGCCAGCATCAAGGAGCAGCTGACCAGGACCAGCAATGAAACGGTGAGTCTGAAAAATCCGGTCACCGTATTTCTGATGTACTGGACCAGCGTGCCGGACAGCAGCGGTGGTGTGCGCTTTTTCAACGATGTGTATGCGCGTGACAAGGCAGTACTGGCGGGCCTGCAGCAACCGTTCCGGAACATGGGCTTGCGCTGAGTTGTTGGCACTGCATCGAGAAGCACCCGGCCTGAAACCACAGGGCGGCGCATATAGCAGCATATGAAGCCCGGGTTATCGGGCCATCGGTCAAGCTGATTGAATCGATCGGATCACCGCGCAGGCAGAAGAGCTGGCGCTGATTAAAACGTGGTCAACCGCTTATTCTTTGAGCCAGGCGCGCGCCTTGTCCAGACCGTTTGCTTCGAAGTATTCAATCGGGAAACTGCGCAGACCCTTGGCCACAAAGATCAGCGCCAGGTCTTCCCACCGGTGGTCTCCGACGATGGCCATTTTCTCGATATACGGATCAAATTCCTGCTGGAAGGAAAAATCATTCCAGTCACCACGTTCCCAGCCGGAGAAATCCCTGGCCACCGCGAGGATACCCACCTTGCCGTGGGCGCGAATGATATCCGCCATCGCCTGCTGCGCCTGGGCGAGCTTGGATTGGCTCAGCGTTCCGCTAACCGTCAGCGTCAGAATGCCCTCGTTTAGTTCCCCGACCTGTGCGCTCATATTTCCACCCCGGCTTGTATGGCAGATAAAAGTAATGCAGGTTAATAGTTAAGCTGCGCTAACGTTAACATGCAAACATCGGCGCCACCGGTGGAAGCCTGTATACCGCATTACATCACTGAAGTAATAGCAAGCAATGAAAGAGCGGCAGGGAGGATGTTACTGCAGGGGGATGTCGTGGCCGCACGACCCGCGTTAATGGGGTCAGAGCACATTTTCTACTAATATTAGAGCTAAATGTGCTCTGACCCCATTTAGTTACGAGGGGCAACTGCCCGGGCGCATAGTTCCCGATCCTTAAATTCACCAGGTAATCGGCGGTAGGATGAAGGGGACAGATTGATTAATAATGTACCAACTCACCAGCGCATCAAGCCTGAAGTATGTAGAACCAGGATATCGTATGGCAGTGCCGAGATGAAAATAGCTGTTCTGTCCGACATACACAGCAACCTTGAGGCGCTGCTTGCCTGCCTCGCCCATGCCCGTTATCAAGGGGCGGAGCAATATGTTTTTCTTGGCGACCTGTTGGGCTATGGCGCGGACCCCAAAGCATGTCTGGAGATCATTGCGCCGATGGTGAGCGCCGGCGCCGTTGCGGTGATGGGCAACCATGATGAAGCTGTGCTCGGTGGATTGTGCGAGAACATGTCGTTTGCTGCGCGCGACGCGATCTACTGGACTCGCGAACAGTTGGGGCAACCTGAGCGTGATTTTATCCAGACCTTGCCGCTGGTGGCGCGCAAGGGTAATGGGTTTTATGTCCATGCAAGCGCCGCATTTCCCGGGCGTTGGACTTACATAGACAGTAAGATTGCTGCAGCGAAATGCATGCAGGCATCCGGGTCGCCGCTGACCTTCGTTGGTCATGTGCATCATCAGACGCTGTATTACACAGCCGGGGCTGGCGCGGCGCAGGTTTTTGTTCCAGTTACCAGCGCGGCCATTCCGGTTTCACAGCACCGCCAGTGGCTTGCCATCGCGGGATCGGTCGGGCAACAGCGCGACGGAAATCCGGCTGCAGCGTACCTGCTTCACGATCAGCAGCGCGAGACCCTGACTTTCTTTCGGGTTCCATATGATTATGTGAGTGCCGCCGGTAAAATCCGCGCTGCCGGATTGCCCGAAAGGCTGGCGCGCCGACTGGAGAAAGGAAACTGATCTTATGGATCTGACGAAGCTGCACCCCGGCAGTGAGTTCGACGGTTTCCGCGTCGGCGAGAAGATCCACGAAGGCGGGATGGCGGTGCTTTATCGTGTGGAACGCGAGGGTGCCGATTTTCCAATGCTGATGAAGGTGCCCCGACTGGAATTCGGCAGCCATCCCGGTTGTTATGTTGGCTTCGAGGTCGAGCGGATGATCCTGGGGACGCTGAGCGGACCGCACGTACCGCGCTTTGTGGCCAGGGGCAGCTTTGAAGATATACCCTACCTGGTGATGGAATATATCGAAGGCAGATTGCTGCACGAATATTCCGATCTTGCCCCGTTGCCGGCAGATGAGGCGGCACGTCTGGTCGCGGCCCTCGCGACCGCGGTGCACGACTTGCACCGACAGGAAGTGATCCATCTGGATATCAAGCCCGCCAACGTGCTTTACCGGCAGGACGGGCGCGCAGTGCTGGTTGATTTCGGTTTGGCGCGCCATGGCCATTTTCCCGATCTGGTGGAGGAAGAGTTCCACAAGCCGGTGGGTACCTCAGGATATATTTCGCCGGAGCAGGTCATGGGGTATCGTGACGACCCGCGCAGCGATCTGTTTGCGCTGGGGGTGATCCTGTATCAGCTTTGCACCGGTCGGTTGCCGTTCGGCAAACCTGCCACCCTGAGCGGATTCCGTCGTCGCCTGCTCCTGGATCCGCTGCCGCCGAGATGCTGGGTGCCTGACTTACCGGAATGGATGCAGGAAATCATTCTGCATTGCCTGGAAGTCGAGGCGGAAAAACGCTATGCGACCGCAGCCCAGCTCGCCTTCGATCTTACCCACCCGGACCATGTGCCGCTCACCGAACGGGCTACACGACACAAGCGTGCCGGGCTGCCCACCATCTTCCGGCGCTGGTGGCGGAGCTTGCGTACACAGCCCGGTAACAAAGCCGTCCCCACCTCGCATCTCGCTCAAGCGCCAAATATTCTGGTGGCGCTCTATACGGGTGTCGGCCAGGAAAAAATCCTCCGTGCGATCTTGGAGGTGGTGCGCCGTGCCGCTGCCGCTGATGCCAATTGCCGGATTATTTTTGTAACCATGCTTGAGCCGGACATCTCTACCGAGCAGGATACCGGTCACGAACTGCTTAACAGTCTGTATACCCGGCGACTGGTGGAACTGCATCACTGGGCTGCTGGGCTACAGCTCCCGGCTCACCGTTTGCGCTTCCATGTGCTGGAAGGGACTAACGCCGCTACTGTGCTGCTGGAATACGCGCGCCAGAATAATGTGGACCAGATCATCATGGGCGCACGCGGCAGCTCAGGCTTGCGCCGGATACTTGGCAGCGTTTCCTCGCGGGTGGTTGCCGAGGCCCCCTGCACGGTGACCGTGGTGCGTGTGCCAGGTTCAGAATGAAGTTGTATATATCAATACAATTATTTTCTAATAAACTAATAAGTTTTCTCATAAGGCATTAGATTGACTGGACATAAATTCCCATGTAGAAGGTGAGTATTGCTCTGCAAGAACCTTGAGCACGGAACGCCCGCATAGATCATTGAACACTGGCTGGATGCTGATTAACCAGTCGCAAGTTTCGCTACATGGTAAACAGGGCGGATTTAGATTCTCTTACCTGATACCAATACTTGAGGAAGCGTATCAATGCATCACCCGTAACCTGGTAAAACAGTCCGCGCCAGCGGGCCATGCTCGTAATCGATAAGTGGGATAACTTTATAAGGGGGGAGCAATGGTTTATACAATAAAATCATCAGCACTGCTGATCATCGGCATAATCATGCTGGCATGGGCAGGACTTAATAACTCAGGCACAATCGACGGCATGCAGTCCTACTTGCTGGCCAGCGACTACAAAGACCACGCCAAGGTCATGAAAAAATACGAAGCGCAATTGAAGGCGGCCACCGACAAGGCAGCCGTGGCAGGTGAACCCGCGCCGGAAATGAAAATGCCTGCCTCTAAATTCGACCAATCCAAGGCAACCCAGTCCAAGATGTCGAATTTCTTTGGCGGCGCCTTCGTCCTGATCGGACTGTTCACGCTGGTATGGAAACCCAAGCCGGGCAATCTCGACTATTTTGTCTCGGTGGTGCCTGGAATCGCATACATCCTGCTCATTGCCTTTATAGTCAGATGGGGGCTTGATCCGATTTTCGGCAACTTGGGCAAGGCGGCAGAGGGTACCCTGGGCTGGAATTTCGCCAAGATATTCAACCTGAACTACGTAGTGTTAGGTATCGTGATCGGCATCATCGCTGTCAACGTGTTCAGGATACCGGCATGGGCTGCCAACGGTGTGCGTACCGCACGCTTCTTCCTCAAGACCGGCGTGATTCTGCTCGGTACCCTTTACAGCGCGGCTGAACTCGCGCAACTGGGTGGGCTTTCCGTGGTCATGATCGGCGCCTTCGTGCTGGGCTCGGTTGGCATGGTGCTGTTCATGGGCAAGCGTATGGGGACGCCTAATTCCATGACGGCGGTGTTGTCGTCGGGCATGGGCGTGTGCGGTGTTTCCGCCACTGTGGCGGCGGCTCCGGTGGTTCAGGCCAAGGCCGAGGAGATCGCCTATACCATCGGTACCATCCTGATCTGGGGCGTGGGTTGCATGTTCGTGTTCCCCACCATCGGTCACCTGCTGAATATGGGTCCGGTGCAATTCGGCGCCTGGGCCGGCACGGGTATTTTGAATTCGGCGCAGGTCGCCGGAGCGGCCCTGGCATTCGATCCGCGTAGCATCGAAACGCTGAAGGTGGCGGAGATCTTCAATATCACCCGCGTGCTGTTCCTGCCTGTCATTGTGTTGTGGCTGGCTGCCTGGTATGTCAAGCACGAAGAAGGCGCGCAAAAGGTCAATCTCACACAGGTTCTCGTCGCCAAGTTTCCGGTATTCGTGCTGGGCTTCATCGCGATGTTTGCCTTGAGCTCCACGGGTGTTTTTGCGCCAGCCGGGCACTACAAAGGCAAGTACTTCAGCAGTTCCGAGATCAAGGAAGACAAACTGCTCAAGAGCGACGAAACAAGTGCCCTGCAGGGTGAACTGGACCGTCTGCGCGGCGCGGAAGGTTCACAGGCATTAAGCAAGTACCTGACGGAAAATCACGTTACCCTCGGCAAGCGCAACGTGACATCGGATGATGTATACACCGCATTGACCGAGCTGGCCGCCAACAAGAAGATCATGACGCGCGAAGAGGATAGTGTCCTTGAATCCCTGGCCAAGATGGACGGTCTCGACGAGACGGCCAAGGAGGCCATCGGCACCGCGCACAAGGCTGCCTACCATACCTCCAAGTCCATCAAGGAGTATCGCAACTGGATCGCATGGTTATTTGCCTTTGGCTTGATTGGATTGGGCATGCAGATCACCGGCAAGGCACTCAAGCAGGCAGGCGGCGCCCCATTGGTCATCGGTGGCGTGGTCGGCACGGCGAAGGCCATCGGTTCCCTGATCGTGGTGATGTTGTTCGTTAAAGAATTCATTTGATAGGAGATAAATCATGTCAGAACAAAAATTTGAACGTGGTACCAACCTGTCGATCTTTGTCAGCGACCGCAGGGAAGACATCGCTGCGCTGATCTTTGCGTTCGCCATTGCATTCGGCGTACTGCTAACGTCCTAAGGTAGTTCTACCAGGCGCGGGCACCTTGTAACAGCAGGGTGCCCGCGCGTTTTTTTACGCTTGAATATGAAAAATCTGAAATCGATATTGCTGGCGCATCACGGCACGGCCGGTGCCTTGCTGGCCGAGGCGCTGGCGCTGGAAACTGCTGTTGCCGGCCAGACGCAGATCGTGCATCTGCTGGTCGTGCCGGATTTTTGGGATGGCATGCAAGGCGACGACTGGTTGAATAACGCATCGACCCGCGATGCCTTCGGCAGCTATGTCGAAGGCCTGCTTGAGGCAGACGTCAAGCAGCAGTTGCGCGCGCTGGAAGGTCGCTGTGCCGAACTTGGTTTTGCCTACAAGCCTGTGATGCGCCAGGGTGACCCAACGCAGTGCCTGCTGGAGACGGCTGTGCAGGAAGCTGTCTCGATGGTCGTTATCGGCCCGCCGCGGCCCAGGGGCGTGCCCGGCTATCGTTCGCGCATGGATATCGTAAAGCTTGCACGCGGCTTGCATGTGCCGTTGTTGATGGCGGCACGGGCATCTACATGATGACTGATGCAGCCGCGCAGCCCGACGAGGATGCTGCCTGGGTCAGCGTGGAGTTGCCGCTGTCGCAACATGATGCCTATGCATTTATCCAGCAGACCGAGCTGCTTTTCAGGCTCAATCCTTACCTTGTAATAAATACATGGCAGGACGCCGCGCCCAGCAGGATCTATGCGGGCAAAAAGATCTATCTCGATGCATTGAATGAGATGAATGGCATGCAGCAGACGGTGAACATCAGCGTGAGTGATGTGCAGCCTCTGTCATCGCTCACATTGAGCTACGACAGAGGCCTTAAACAGTCCACCGTTTTCAGTTTGGAAACCATTGACCAGGACACTTGTCGACTGACCGTGAAGGAGCGCTATCCGGCCGAGATCAGTGTGGCCGAGCGCGAGGCGCGACTGAACGAAGTGGACAAGTCGCTGGTGCCGTGGGGAGCGGCTATTCTTGGCTACATCAAACGCCGCAAGCGCTGGGGATGGCTGCCTTTATACAGCCGTTTACAGGATTCATTCTGGTTTGGTATGGTGCCGCGCCATCGGCGCATCGCACGGCTGCTGATCTGGATCACCGTGCTGGAATTCATCGTGTTCCTGTTTGTGTTCGTCATTTACTGGCTGGAACTGGCCCGCGGAAATATCTGAAACGCGTTAAATGGCGTTCGCGTTAAATGGTGTCAGAGCACATTTTCTACTTATATTAGAGCTAAATGTGCTCTGACACCCTTTCTTTTGGGCCCACTATTTTATGGTGATGACGCGGATCAGGTCGGTGCCACCTGCCGTCTGGTGGTGGCCGGCGGTTGAAACGATGATGTCCCCGATCTGCAGGTAGCCCAGTGATTTGCCTTGCTCAATGGCGAAATCGAGACGCGCACGGTCGGTCGCTTCCCCGTTATACAGGAAGGGGATGACGCCCCAGTTCATGGCGAGTTTGCGCACCACGCGGATGGACGAAGTAATGGTAAGGATCGGAATTTCCGGACGGTACTTGGAGATCAGGCGCGAGGTCAGGCCGGTTTCGGTCAGGCTGATGATGGCCACCGCCTTGAGGTGCGCAGACATGCTGACCGCAGCCTGACTGATGGCCTCGGTAACCACGTTTGAGGGCTGCGGCTTGATGCGCTGCAGGTAGCCAAAGTCGCTTAGCGAAGACTCTGCGCGCAGTGCGATGGTGGCCATGGTGATGACGGACTCCACCGGATATTTGCCGACCGCGGTCTCACCTGACAACATGATGGCCGAGGTGCCATCCAGAATGGCATTGGCAACGTCGCTGGCCTCGGCGCGGGTCGGCTTCGGATTGCGCTCCATGCTGGCCAGCATTTGCGTGGCCGTGATGACGGGTTTGCCTTCGCTCACCGTGCTGCGGATGATGTGTTTCTGGGTGGCTGGGACGTCGGCCAGTGGCAGTTCCACGCCCATGTCTCCGCGCGCCACCATGATGCCATCCGCGGCGCTGACGATCTCCTGCAGGTTGAGCACGCCTGCCTTGTTCTCGATCTTGGCGATAATCGGGATGTTCACCCCTTTCTCGACGAGGATCTCGCGCATCCGGTAGATATCTTCGGCGGACTGGATGAAGGAAGCAGCGATGTAATCGACATCGTTCTTGGCCGCGAAGCCGAGTTCGCGGACCACGTCCTCGCGGTTTTCCGGGCTGACGGCACTGAGCGCGAGCCGGGTCTCGGGGAGGTTTACGCTCTTGCTGTTGCCCAGCCAGCCGCCGTGCATGACCCGGCAGGTGATGACATTGCCGCTGACCGAGCTCACTACCAGTTCGATGGCACCGTCATCCAGCAGGATGGGCGTGCCGGGACTGACTTCACCGGCCAGTTTTTTGTAGGTCACCGCGACGCCTTCGGCGTTACCGGTACGGCCTTCGGTATACAGATTGAAGCTGGCGTCCGGCAGCAACTCGGCGGAACCGCCATCCAGCAGGCCGGTGCGGATTTCAATGCCGCGCGTGTCGATCATGATGGCGATATTGACCCCGACCTGCTCGGAGGCCTGGCGCAGCAGGGTGATCTGCTGTTTGTGGGCCTCGAGCGTGCCATGCGACAGATTCAGGCGCGCCACATTCATACCGGCGCGGATCATGGCAGTCAGTTTGTCCAGCGTGCTGCACGCCGGCCCGATCGTGGCAACGATCTTGGTCTTGCGCTGGTTGTTGGTGCCGGTGGCCGGATTCGTCATGCAGTGTCAACTCCTGGGTATGTCCGTATCATCATGGGCAGACCACGTTTAATTTGGTGGTATAAAAAAGGGTCAGATCCGTGTTTGCCCTGATTTTAGCCGAAACCAGGAGCTGACCCCATCGTTTCGCAAAGTTTATTAGCGAATAAAGGGGTCGGTGTAAGTATTACCCGCCGCCGCGGGAATTAATGCTGACGAGCCGCTGGCCAGCTGCTGAATCAGGAGCTGTTCGATAACTTGCAAGACATGACGTGTCACCAGGATCGAAGATGGCTATGAAGCTGTATTGCTGAATCGACTTGCATTACGGTACGAATACAGTCGCCGTGTCGGACCAGTGGTTCCGGCCCTTTTATTTGCGGACATGATGTATTGGCGATCGGTGCCACGTTGCGTAACATGTGGCTATTCCGGAGGTATCTTTGACCAGCCAGGCGCATACACGGAACGGCCCCGTCCTGGTCATGGTGATCTGGCTACTGCTGCTGTGGCTGGTTACCGCGATCGAACCGTTCAACCGTCGCGACTGGTTTCTGGAGAACCTGCTGGTATTTTTCTACGGCGGACTGCTAACGGTCACCTGGCGGCGCTTCCGGTTTTCGGTGCTATCGTACCTGCTGTTCACTGTCTTCATGAGCCTGCACCTGGTCGGTGCGCACTATACCTATGCGGAAGTTCCGTTCGGGTTCTGGCTGCAGGATGTGCTGGACCTGGCACGGAATCACTACGACCGCCTCGTGCACTTTGCCTTCGGTCTGCTGATTGCGTACCCGTTGCGCGAGTGGCTGTTGCGCGTGACCGGTGTCAGGCGGGGCTGGTCGTATTTCATGACGGTTGCCCTGGTACTCGCGTTCAGCGGCTTTTATGAAGTCATGGAAGGCGTGGTGGCGATGATCGTCAGTCCCGAACTTGGCGCGGCTTACCTGGGTACCCAGGGAGACGAGTGGGACGCGCATCACGACATGTTCCTTGCCTTGAGCGGCGCAGTCACCGCCATGGTCGTCACCGCGACGGTGAGCAGAAGGTAACGCAACCCGCACAGTTCCCGGAAAATATATCCGGCCCTGCTGCAGGGGAGGGCGCTAGGTGCTGAGTGAGGCGATTGGTTTTCAGCGCGGAGCAGCCTCCGGCCGCCGCGGTCGGACCCCGGTGTTTGTTCCGGGAGGTAACGGGATCCGAGCGCGGTTTTTCCTAGAACAGCCCGGGCACTGCCGGCGCGTCAACCTTCTTGTATTTCCGGTAGCTGCTAAACAGCTGCTCATCGAGGCGTGCCGCACTCACCTGCACAACTCGATAGCTTTCACCGGTGCTGAAATCGCGCAGGGCAACCGGTATCCCGGTTACGTTGGACTGCAGCAGCACGGCTTTGTTGCCGGCCTGACCCAGCAGACCACCCGCGCGGCTGGACAGGTCGCGCATCAAATCCAAGGCGTTATTCAGGGTGGAAAAATCCCCGGGCGAGATGGGTCCACCGGCACGCTGCAACAGGCAGGCATCGCCTACCGGGCGGTTGCCTTGCACCAAACGATGATGCGTGCAGGTCAGGCCGGCGAATCGTTGCATGCCGCCATCTGCAATCATCGTGGTCGGGTTGCCGGCCGCAGGCGCAGCCTTGCCTGCCATGAATTGCTCAAACATGGCACGCTGCTCTGCCGGCAGAACCTGCAGCCCGTCACGCAGGGTCTCCATATGCGGGGTAAGCGATTCACGCACCTTGTCCATCTTGTCCAGCTGTTCATGCAGTTGCGCTTCGCTCAGGGTCGAGTATTCACCCTTGCTGGTATCGACATAGGCGAGTGAATGGTCGCGGGTATCGATCACGGCAAATCCCTGTAAGCCCGGCGACTCGATACGACACCGGCCCGCATTGACATAAACCAGCGACTCCACGCCCTTGTCGTCCGCGATGCGCAGGGTAACGTCTCCCGCAGCCGGCATGGCGACGATACCGGCCAGTACCGGCAGACACTTCCACAACAATCTGATTACTTGCATGCTAAAACCCCTGCAAATGATTTTCGACAGCCTGCATGGTACTCGTCAATGGCGAACCGGCGCCACCTAAATGACCCATCCCCATAAACCGGATCAGGCTCGAGCCTAAACTGCATATCAGCGGTAAAGAATCTGCCCTGGTACCGGCTACGCGCTTCAAATGTCGTCGATTGCCAACACTCGCGCGTAACAATTCCATAAGGTTGTGATTTCGGTCACATCGTAGGCGTCCCTAATTTGCGACACCTGAAGCTGATGGCAATAACCGTGTTTTTCCAGCGCTGCCGTAAGCGATAAATGCGCCCTGGATAGTACAAAAGGGATTTCTCACATACCGCAATACATGCAATTGCAGGATTCTCTCGCATTGCGTGATATAGCAGTTACTACCCTGTGCAGGTCAGAAAATGTGACGGCGGTAGAATTTCTGTGCATTCCTGTTCTTCATAAAACCACTTGTATCACAGTATTTGCGGCTGGTTCCGGTGATGATTATCTCGGAATCGGGCAAGTCGTCTGGCGCAACGCATACTGGTTGGCGCGGTCCTTGCAGGCAGTCTTGCCCAATTGCAGAACATCATCCTTCAGTCTGCGCACATCGCGTGACCAGGGGCATAACCGCAACAGGGTGGCAAAGCTTATGTGCAAATCACGGTCTCGTTTCTCACTCATCAGGCTGCTATTGCTTGCCGTATTCTCAATGCTGCTGGTCGCCTGCAACGTTGATAACCTTGACAGCTCCACGTCCTCTCCAGCGGCAGCCAGTCTGGTTACGGATGACATCAACATGGTAGGCAGCGTCGGGGACGGGCCCGTTACCGGTGCGACTGTGGAGGTCTGGAGTGCGCAGGGTCGGCTGATCAAAACCATGCTGAGTGACAACACGGCGTCATTCAATTCCTGGCTCCGGGTAAAACGCTCGAGTTACCCGCTGCTGCTGAAAGTCAGGGGTGGCATTGACCTGGTGACCGGTGCCGAGCCCGATTTTCAGATGTTATCGGCGATGACTGACCGGAGATCGCAAGATGTCAACATCAATCCGTTCTCGACCCTGATCGTTCTCATCGCGCAAAACCTGCCGGGTGGGATAAGTACAGACACGATTGGGACGGCAACCGCTATCGTGACAGGGAAACTGGGCTTCGGGCTGGACCTGTCCTTGATGCCCGATCCGATCAGCTCCGCGATTACCAACGACAATATCGCCAACCTGGTCAAGTCGAGTGAGGCCTTCGGCGAGATGATCCGCCGAACCCGTGACCTGGTCGCAACGACCGGCCGGAAAACCAGTGGTGATGCGGTGCTGGCTGCGCTGGCAGCGGATCTGCAGGATGGCTATCTCGATGGTGTAGGCGCAAACGGTGCGGACCCGCAGATTACAGCGATGGTAAAAGTGGTCTCCGGGCAGGTGTTGGTGGAAGCGCTCTCCAATACCCTGAAGGTTCACGGCATTATTGCAACCCTCGTCATTGACCAGGCCATTGTCACGACCCGTCCGCTGATCGGTGTTGAAGGGTTAACGCAGAATGTAAGGACTACCGGCGACATGCTGCAGCAAACCCTGACGGCGCTGGCCGCTGCCAGGCTACTGGATCCCGCAGCCGAGCTAGCCGCACTCGAGCAAACTGTCAGCGGGATTGCCGACGGTGCCTTGCCCGTTGAGATTGAAACTGTGTTACCCGCCGATGCCTCACGTTCGCTGGACAATGCCCTGTTGCTGGCGACGACGCTTGATGACACGCAGCTGGCTGCAATCAATTCTGGGGTACAGGCAAGTCTCGTGGATCAGGGCGCGGTAACGCAGGAGACTACGGTGCTGGAAACCACGGTACCAGAGACCACGACACCGGAAACGACGGTTACCGAAACCACGGTACCAGAGACCACGACACCGGTAACCTCAGACCCGGTTACCGTAACGCAG